>JAGQUE010000302.1:0-2615 GCA_020438665.1 Nocardioidaceae bacterium
ACATCATCACCGACCTCGCCGCGGCCATCACCGGCGGCATCGGCCTCGCCGCCTCGGGCAACATCAACCCCGACGGCACGATGCCGTCGATGTTCGAGCCCGTCCACGGCTCCGCGCCCGACATCGCGGGCCAGCAGAAGGCCGACCCGACCGCAGCGATCCTCTCGGTCGGGCTGCTGCTCGACCACCTCGGCCATGCCGACGCCGCCGCCACCGTCGAGCGCGCCGTCCTGGCCGACCTCGCCGACCGCACCCCCGGCACCACCCGCCGTACCCCCGAGGTCGGCGACGCGATCGCTGCCCGAGTAGCCGGCTGACCCGCCCGGCGGCGGGTCACTCTCGTGCCAGTTTCACCGGCCAGCCGGTGAAACTGGCACTTCTCGACCGAAACTTCGGCCGATAAGTGCTGGTTTAACCGGCGCGCCGGTGAAACTGGCGACCCCATGTCCTCCCTCCAACTCCTGTGGAAAGGTGGGCTACCGTGCCCCCTATGCAGATCACGACGACCCTGTCGGCGAGCGCCGTCGACGATGCCCGGCTGGCCGAGATCCTCGCCAACCCCGGCTTCGGGACGCACTTCACCGACCACATGTTCGTGGCCGAGTGGACCCCCGAGCGCGGGTGGTACGACGCCCGCATCACGCCCTACGGCCCGTTCTCGCTCGACCCTGCCACCGCGGTGCTCCACTATGCGCAGGAGGTCTTCGAGGGGCTGAAGGCCTATCGCCACGACGACGGGTCGATCTGGACGTTCCGCCCCGAGGCCAACGCCGAGCGGATGGCTCGGTCCTCCCAGCGTCTCGCCCTCCCGGTGCTCGACGTCGAGGACTTCGTGACCGCCGTCGACGAGGTTGTCACGATCGATCAGCGCTGGGTGCCCGCCAACGAGGGGGAGAAGAGCCTCTACATCCGGCCCTTCATGTTCGCCTCCGAGGCGTTCCTCGGCGTGCGCCCGGCCAAACACGTCACGTTCGCGGTCATCCTGAGCCCGGCGGGTGCCTATTTCGCCAAGGGCGTCAAGCCGGTCGACCTGTGGCTCTCCACCGACTACACCCGCGCGGGCCGCGGCGGCATGGGCGCGGCCAAGACCGGCGGCAACTACGCCGCCAGCCTGGTCGCCCAGCAGCAGGCCATGGGCCGGGGCTGTGACCAGGTCGTCTTCCTCGACGCCCAGGAGGGCACTTACGTCGAGGAGCTGGGTGGCATGAACATGTACTTCGTGTTCGCCGACGGCCACATCGTCACCCCGGCGACCGGCACCATCCTCGAGGGCATCACGCGCCGTTCGATCATGGAGATCGCCGGCAAGCTCGGCCACCAGGTCGAGGAGCGTCACATCGCGGTCGACGAGTGGCGCGACGGCGTCACGAGCGGCGAGATCAGCGAGGTGTTCGCGTGCGGTACGGCGGCGGTGGTCACCCCGGTGGGGTCGCTGCGCTGGGACGGCGGCCAGACCCCGGAGGTCGAGGACGCCGGCCCGGTGACCAAGCGCATCAGGCAGGCGCTGGTCGACATCCAGTACGGTCGCGCCGAGGACACCCACGCCTGGATGCACCGGGTCTGCTGACCGAGGCAGCCCGAGCCGACGATGCCCGAACCGTGTGAGTCGCGACCGCCGTGGTGAGGAGAGCAAGGCTCGACCGTGACGTCCTCGCGCTGCGCGTGCACGTCCTGACGGCGGGCGCAGGGTTCGGCAAGTCGACGCTGGTGGCGGCCTGGACCGAGTCGGTCTCGTCGGTGCACGTCGCGCTGACGCCGGTGCACCGCACGGTGGGCGTCTTGGCTCGGGCGCTGTTCGACGGCTTCCGGTTGCGCGTGCCGGCCCTCGGAGCGCCGCTGTCGACGGTGCTCGCGAGGGGTTCGGACATCGGCCCTGACCCGATCGCCCTCGCCGCCGAGCTGGGTGGGCTGCTGGCGGCCCACCTGGTCCGCGACCTCGTTCTCGTGTTGGACGACGTCCACGAGCTGGAGGGGTCCGAGGCGGCGCTGCTCGTCGATGCGCTGGTGCGCCATGCTCCCGAGCAGCTGCACTTCGTGCTGTCCGGCCGCGGGGAACCGCCCGTCCGGCTCTCCCGCCTGGAGGTAGCGGGCGCGGTCGACCGGCTCGATGCCACCGACCTCGCGTTCACCGGCGAGGAGACCGCCGAGGCCGTCGCCGAGCAGCTGGGTGAGGCCGCCCCCGGCGTGGTCGACCGGGTCCAAGTCGCGACCTCCGGGTGGCCGGTCGCCGTCCGGTTGGTGTGCGAGGCGCTCAAGGGGTCGTCGGTCGAGGACGTCACCGGCGTGCTCGATCCCGCGAGGGAGACGGGAGGCACCCTCCTCGCCTATCTCGCGGAGGAAGTGGTGGCCGCAGAGTCACCGGAGGCGCGGCGTCTGCTCGCGGCCGCGGCGGCGATCGGCGCGATGGACGGTCGGCTCGCCGGAGAGCTCGGCATCCCGGACGCCGCCGCCGTGCTCGATCGGCTGAAGCGGCGCGGGCTCTACTTCCACGGCGCCGACGAGCCGCTGCGGCTGACCCCGGTCGTCGCCGGGCACCTCGCCGTGGTGGCTCCCCTCATCGGGCAGGAACGGCGATCGGTGCTCGTCGCCGGCGCCGACTGGCACCGCAGGAACGG
>JAGQUE010000302.1:2673-7459 GCA_020438665.1 Nocardioidaceae bacterium
CCGTGGCGGCGCACGCCGACGCGATGGTGAGCGCCGGCGCCGCCCGCGCGCTCGTCGACGCGGTGGCGGTGATGCCGGCCGGCCACCGTTCGCCGGTGCTCGAGCGTGCGCATGCGGAGGCTCATCGCGCCTTGGGCGACGGCGACCAGGCCCTGACCATCCTCACCCGCCTCATGGGCGAGGCGGACTCCGTCGACCCGGGACTGGCGTGGCGGACGGGACTCATCCATCACCTGCGGGGGGAGATCGACCAGGCCCTCGCGGTCTATCGCCGGGGTGACCGGGACGGCGATCCCGTCGATGTCGCGCTGCTGCTGGCATGGCGGGCGGCGGCACTGTGGGTGACCGCCGACCTGGCGGGCAGTTCTGCCCTGGCGGAGGAGGCACTGACCGCGGCGAGGGCCTCGGGTGACGACCGGGCTCTCGCCACGGCCCACACCGTGATGGCGATGGTGGCCGCCCTGGCCGGCGACCGCGCGGCCAACGAGGCCAACTACCTCAAGGCGCTCCACCATGCCGAGCGCGCCGGTGACCTGTGGCAGCAGATGCGCATCCACGCCAACCGAGGCTCGCGGCACGGCGAGGAGGGCAACTACGCCGAGTCCATCGCCGAGACCGAGCACGCGCTGCGGCTCGCGGAGCTGACCGGTGACGCGGCCTTCGAGCCACTCGCGCTGCTCAACCGGGGTCGCGCTCGGTTGCGTCTGGGTGCCGTGGACGAGGCGGTCGCCGACATCACGGCCGCCCGGGCCCGCTGGGACGCCATCGGGTCGCGCCACGCGGCCTATGCGTCCGCCGCACTGGGCGAGGTCCACCAGCTGCGCGGCGACCGTGCCCAGGCCGCTGCCGCCTATCGCTCGGCCATCGCGGTGGCCGAGCCGCAGGGCGACGCCCAGGGGCTCGTGCCCGCGCTGTCCGGTCTGGCGCTCGTGCTGGTTCCCGAGGACGCCGACGAGGCGTTGGCCCTGGCCGAGCGCGCGGTCGCCAACGCGGCGGCCCTTGATGTCGTCAGTGCCCACGTCGCTCTCGGTCACGTTCACCTTGCGCGCGGCGAGCCTCGGGCGGCCGCGGCGCAGGCCTCACTGGCTCGCGAGGCGGCAGGCCCTCGCCGTGACCGCCGCGGGCTGGCCCAGGCCCTTGAGCTCGCTGCCGAGAGCGATCCCCGAGCAGACACCGCCACGCGCGCCGCCTGGCTCGACGAGGCGCTTCGTCTGTGGCACGAGCTGGGCTCACCCGTCGAGGAGCTGGGCAATCGGCTGGCGCGCGCTCGGCTCTGGGGAGCCGAACCGGCCGAGCTTGCCGCCCTGGTGGAGACGGCGACACGTCTCGGGGCCCGGGCCCTGGTGGCGGCGGCACGCGACCTCGGGCGGGCCGGGGATCCCGACCGGAACGTGCGCATCCGCACCCTCGGCGGCTTCGGCGTCGACCGGGACGGCGAGCCGGTCCCGCTGACGGCCTGGCAGTCCAAGAAGGCCCGCGACCTGCTCAAGATCCTCGTCGCGCGCCGAGGCAGCGCCGTCCCACGCGAGGAGCTGCTGGAGGCGCTGTGGCCGGGTGAGCCCGCGTCGCGCACGTCCAACCGTCTCTCGGTCGCGTTGTCCACCCTCCGTGCGGTGCTCGAGGCCACGAGCCGGGCTCCCGACGCACCGGTGGTGGTGGCCGATCGCGTGTGCGTCCGGCTCGATCGGGCCCAGGTCGAGATCGACGTCGAGCAGTTCCTGGCCGATGCCGAGGCCGGGCTGCGGCTGACCCGCACCGACGACGCCGCGGCGCTGGAGGTGCTCGCTCGGGCCGAGGCCGCCTATCTCGGTGAGGTGCTGCCGGAGGATGCCTACGACGAGGAGTTCACGTCGCTTCGCGATGAGGCTCGTGCGGCGTTCCTGGCGGTCGCACGCGCCCTGGCCCGGATCGAGGAGCACGCCGGTCACCCCGAGGCCGCCGGCCGTCACTACCAGCGTCTGCTCGCCGTGGACCCCTTCGACGAGGCCGCCCATCTCGGCCTGGTGTCGGCGCTCTCCCTGGCTGGTCAGCACGGCGAGGCCCGGCGCGTCTATGACAAGTACGCCGAGCGCATGGGCGAGCTGGGCCTGGAGCCCGCACCGTTCTCGGCAACCCCCGCCGCCGCGGCCACCCCCGCCACCGCGGGCTCGCCTTAAGGCCACCTTCAGGCCGAGTCGCACCATGGATGTCGAGCGCCGGTGGTGTCGAGGAGTGGGGACTCAGACACCGCCGGCGCTGGCCTTGTGGCCCGCCTGGCGCCGCGCTCAGGATCGTGGCCCGCCGACGCTGCGCAGGTACCCTCATCACGTGACGACGACCCCGAGACCGCCGGCGGCGCCGCCCGGCCTGACGGTCGGCGGCTATGCCCTGCTCACCCGCATCGGTGAGGGCGGGATGGGGGTCGTCCACCTCGCTCAGAAGCCCGGCGGCGCCCGGGTCGCGCTCAAGGTGTTGCGCCCCCACATCGTCGGTGACGACGAGGCTCGCGCTCGCTTGGCCCGCGAGGTCGGGTCGTTGAGCCGCATCAGGTCGCCTCGGGTGGCCGAGATCCTCGACGCCGACCCCTGGGGCCCGGTGCCGTTCGTCGCCACCCGCTATGTTCCCGGCCTCTCGCTCCACGACCACGTCGTCGAGGAGGGCCCCATCGGCGCGGCCGACCTGGTCTGGTTCGCGACCTGCCTGGCGGAGGCGCTCGAGGCGGTGCACTCCTGCGGCGTGCTGCACCGGGACATCAAGCCGTCCAACGTGCTGATGGAGGGCCGCACCCCGGTCCTCATCGACTTCGGCCTCGCGCGCGTCGCCGACGACCCCAAGCTCACCCACACCGGGTGGCTGCTCGGCACCCCGGGCTACCTCGCCCCCGAGATCCTGCACGGCGAGGACGCCACCACGGCCTCTGACATCCATTCCTGGGCGGCCACGGTCGCCTACGCCGGCACCGGCCGCGCCCCGTTCGGTCGCGGCCCCTCGATGGCGATCATGGATCGCGTCCGCCGGGGCGAGCACCAGCTCGACGGGCTGCCGGAGCCGCTGCGGGGGCTGGTCGCCGCCGCGCTCGACCCGGTGGCGCCCCGTCGTCCGCGGCTCGACCAGATCCTCGGCCACCTGCGAGGCCTCCCGGCTCCAGTGACGGTGGCGCGCCGGGTCGAGCCGGCCGACCCGTTCACGCTGCCGATCGCCACCGCCGCCACGCTCGAGGCACACCAGGTCACCGGCCCGGTCGGGTGGCCGGACCCGGAGGCCGCGGCGCCGTTCCTGCCGCCGGTGGCGCCGACGCGACCGGAGACCGTCGTGGGGTCGACGGCTGCACCCGCCGCACCGGTCCGGGTCGGCCCCCACGAGCCCGCCCCGTTCGCCATCCCGACGTCGGCTCGGGCGCCGTGGCTGGTCCGGTTCCGCCGGGTCTCCCTCGGCCTCGCGCTGGCCGCCGTCGGCACGGCCGCGGTCGTCTCGTTCCCCTACCTCGGTGTCGCGGCCCTCGTGGTCGCGGTGTGGCTGCTGCGCAGCGGGTCGCTGGCAGCGTCCGCCGCGGGCCAGCGCCGACAGCTCCGCGGCCTCAAGTGGTACGACGGCCCGCAGACGCTGCTCGCCGCCCCACTCCACCTCGTCCAGTCGATCCCCGGAACCTTCCTGCTCGTGCTGTGGGCCGGCGGGCTGGGGCTGGCCGGCGGGCTGCTCGGCTATGCCGGGTGGGGCACCGGTGACCGCACCAGGGTGATCGGGATCCTGGCCACCGCGGGGCTGCTGTTCGTGCTGGCGCTGTGGTTCGGGCCGGGCGGCGGACGGGTGAGTGGGCCGCTGCGCCGGGTGCTCGACCCGCTGGCAGACCGACCGGTGACCTGGCTCGTCGCCCTGCTGCTGTTGCTCGCCGCCGCGAGCGGCATCGCCGCCCTCGCCACCGAGCGCGGCCCGGACCTCGGCCCGTTCGAGTCCCTCGTGGCCGGCCGGTGACCTGACCGCGATTCGGACCCGCTGTCCACGATCAGGACGCGGCTGTGTCACCATGGGGACATGCAGTTCCGGGAGATCATCATTTCCTAGCGCGTCGACCGCCCCGTCGACGCGCCCACCTCTCGTTCACACGAGGGGTTTTTTGTTGCTCTCCCGGCACACCCTCACCACAGAAAGTCACTCCGATGGACCTGCAGGGCTCCTTCCACGTCTATGACACCACCCTGCGCGACGGCGCGCAGCAGGAGGGGCTCAACCTCTCCGTCGCCGACAAGCTGTCGATCGCGCGTCAGCTCGACGACCTCGGAGTCGGCTTCATCGAGGGTGGCTGGCCGGGTGCCAACCCCAAGGACACCGAGTTCTTCCGCCGGGCGAGCGCCGAGCTCGACTTCCGGCACGCCAAGCTCGTCGCGTTCGGGGCGACCCGGCGAGCCGGCATCCGCGCGGCCGACGACCCGCTGGTCGCGGCGCTGCGGGAGTCCGGGGCGCCGGTGGTGACCCTGGTGGCCAAGTCCCACGACCGCCATGTCGACCTGGCGCTGCGGACCACGCTCGAGGAGAACCTCGCGATGATCCGTGACACGGTCTCCCACCTGCGGGCGGAGGGTCAGCAGGTCTTCCTCGACGCCGAGCACTTCTTCGACGGCTACCGCGACAACCGCGACTACGCCATCGAGGTCGCCCGGGTCGCGGCGGAGGCCGGCGCCGAGGTGATCGCGCTGTGCGACACCAACGGGGGGATGCTGCCCGACTGGGTCTCCGACGTGGTCCACGACGTCATCGAGAGCACGGGCGTCCGCGTCGGCATCCACTGCCACAACGACACCGGCTGCGC
>JAGQUE010000303.1:0-2627 GCA_020438665.1 Nocardioidaceae bacterium
TCAGCCCGGCGTCGATGACGGCCTGCGCGAACGAGGCGTTCTCGGCGAGGAAGCCATAGCCGGGGTGGACCGAGTCGGCACCGGCCCGGTTGGCCACGTCGAGGATCTTGGCGATGTCGAGATAGGTCTCGGCCGGGGTCGACCCGTTGAGCGCATAGGCCTCGTCGGCCAGGCGCACGAACACCGCGTCGCGGTCGGGGTCGGCATAGACCGCCACGCTGCCGATGCCGGCGTCCTTGCAGGCCCGGATCACCCGGACGGCGATCTCACCGCGGTTGGCGACCAGCACCTTCTGCAACCCACGAGTCTCGGGCACGCAACACTCCTCGTCTGCTCGACCACCTGCCGATTTGCCTCAGCGCAGCGTAGCGTCTCGGCGCCCGCTCGAGACCAGCCGTTCGGCGTGGCATCGGCCACGGTGCGCCGGGCGGCGGGGGATCCGCGCTAGGCGCGCAGGTGGCGTACGGCGGACCAGCCCGGGTCGGGCTCGGCGGCTGTGTCGACGACCCCGGCAGCCCCGTCGTGGCGCCAGCCGCGGGCCTCCTCGAGCAGCTCGCGCGTGGCCCCGGTCGCGGAGTCGACATAGAAGTGGAGGGTCCGGCGACCGCCGCTCGACTCGTGGGCCACCAGCCGTCCGCGGCCGCCCAGCACCGTGGCGAGCCGGTCCTCCAGGCTGCGCAGCGCCTCCAGCGACCCGTCGCCGGGCAGGCCGTCGTCGGTCACCTGGTCATAGGAGGCCGCCACGGCGACGTGCTCGTCGAGCTCGGGCGCCGCGGTGGGCGCGAGTGGCACCTGGGCCACGGCCAGAACCGGGCCCTCGGGGCCGGAGCCCTGCAGCATCACCCAGGTGGGCGAGCCGTCGGCATCGGTCAGCTCCTCGCGCAGGTCGGCGACCAGACGCGCCAGGTGCTGTAGCGGGAAGGCGTCCAGCGGGGCCAGCGCGGCCGGCTCGATCTCGCCGATCCAGGTCTCGACGTCCACCTCGCCGAGGGCGGCGTCGAGGGCCAGATAGGTGATCTGGAGCTGCGCTTCGACCGGGATCTCCTCGAACACCGGGTGGTGGACGGTGACGTCGAAGTGGTGGCCCACGCGGCGGGCCGTCACGACGGTGTCACCGAAGCAGACGGTCTGCTTGCCCAGGGTCAGCCTGATGTCGTCGAGGCTCGGCACGGCCTGGCGCGCGTCGGCGTACTCCCAGGTCTCGTCGGGCTCGGGCGCGGCGCGCAGCCAGCGGCGTGCCGCTCCCCGCAGATCGGGGTTGCCCTCGGGGGAGACGACCAGGACGTGCTGGGCGCGACGCCCGGACGCCAGCTCCCAGGCCAGCCCGGGATGGATCCCGTTGACCCGGTGGCTGAGCTCGTCGACCATCCGGTCCGGCGTCCGGTCGGCGATCGCGGCGGCCGTCTGGGCGGATCCGGCAGCAGCCCACCACGCCCAGAAGGCGTCGATGCCCTGCGCGAGGTCCGGGGCGCTCGCCTTCTTGCGGAACAGGGGCATACCTCCGATCCAAGCATGGAAGGGGTGACCACGGCGCTGGCACCATGGGCGCATGAAGATCGCGGTCCTCGGCACCGGCATGGTCGGCCGCTCCCTCGCGGGGCGGTTCGTCGAGCTGGGCCACGAGGTGACGATGGGGACCCGGGACCCCGAGCAGACCCGGGAACGCGGCGACGAGGCCACCGCCTGGCTCGCCGCCCACGACAACGTCGCGCTGGCGACGTTCGCCGACGCCGCTGCCGCCAGCGACCTCGTCGTCCACGCGGGCAACGGCCACGCGGCGCTCGACGTCCTCGCCGCGGCAGGGGCCGACAACCTGGCCGGCAAGGTGCTGATCGAGGTGTCCAACCCGCTGGACTTCGCCGCCGGGTTCCCGCCGACCCTGTTCGTCAAGGACACCGACTCGCTGGGGGAGCAGGTGCAGCGGGCGTTCCCCGAGGCACGCGTCGTCAAGGCGCTCAACACGTTGAACGCCGACCTCATGGCGCACCCCGAGGTCCTGGGTGAGCCGACGACGGTGTTCATGTCGGGCGACGACGAGGCGGCCAAGGAGGTCGTGGCCGGGCTGCTCTCGTCCTTCGGCCATGCCGACGTGCTCGACCTGGGCGACATCTCCACCGCCCGCGGCACCGAGATGTACCTCGCGTTCTGGCTGCGGGCCATGGGCGCGATCGGCCATGCGACCTTCAACATCCGGGTGGTCCGCTGAACGTCGAGCCGATCGACGCCACCCTGCGCGCCGACTGCGCGCGCTGCTCGGGGCTGTGCTGCGCCGCCCTGCCCTATGCCCGGGGGCGCGAGTTCCCGGTCGACAAGGCAGCCAGGGTCGCTTGCCCCAACCTGCTCCCCGACTTCCGCTGCGGCGTCCACGACGGGCTGCTGGACGGCGGGTGGCTGGGGTGCGTGACCTTCGACTGCTTCGGGGCGGGTCAGCAGGTCACCTCCGTCACCTACGGCGGCACCACGTGGCGTGGCCGCCCCGACCTCGCGCCGGAGATCTTCGCCGTCTTCGGTGTGATGCGCGGCCTCCACGAGCTGCGGTTCCTGCTGACGGACCCGGCGTGCGTCGCGTCGTCGTGCGCCGCCGAGGCGCGGGCGCTCGACGGCGAGGTCGAGCGGCTCGCGGCAGC
>JAGQUE010000303.1:2703-5004 GCA_020438665.1 Nocardioidaceae bacterium
CCGAGCCACCGGGGCGCACTCCTGATGGCCGCCGACCTGCGCGGCGCCGACCTGGCCGGTGCGGACCTGCTCGGGGCCGACCTCCGCGACGCCGACGTGCGCGGCGCCGACCTGGCGCACGCCCTGTTCCTGACCCAGCCCCAGGTCACGGCCGCCCGGGGGGATGCGGCCACCCGGCTGCCCGTCCGGCTGACCCGGCCGGACCACTGGAGCCGCTGACCGGTGGTGACGGGGCTTGCGCCCTGGCCTACCGTCGTCGGCATGACCGATGTACGCCACCTCGTCGAGCGGTTCTATGAGCGCTGCTGGAACGCCTGGGACGACGACGCCGTCGACGAGCTCCTCGCCGAGGACTTCACCTTCCGTGGGTCGCTCAGCGGCGAGATGACCGGCAGGGACGCGTGGCGCTCCTATCGTGACCAGATCCGGGCCGGGGCCGACGACTTCCACAACGAGATCCTGGCGCTCCTGGCGGAGGGCAGCCGCGCGGCCGCTCGGCTGCGCTACTCCGGCCACCATCGCGGCATGCTCGGCGGCATGGCGCCGACCGGCCGGAGCTTCGCCTATGACGGGGCGGCGTTCTTCACCGCCGAGGACGACCGGCTCACCAACGCGTGGGTGCTCGGTGACGTCGTCAGCCTGCGGGAGCAGCTGGCCGACCACGATCGAGGTTAACAATCGCTAACCTGGCGGGCTAGCATGACCCGCATGACGTTCGAGCTGTCGCGCGAGCACGAGGAGTTCCGTCGTACGGTCCGTGAGTTCGCGGCGGAGCAGATCGCTCCGAACGCCGCTCAGTGGGACCGCGACCACCACTTCCCGATCGACGTCGTCCAGCAGATGGGCGACCTCGGGCTGTTCGGGCTCACTGCCCCGGAGGACTACGGCGGCGCCGGGCTCGAAGGCGAGGACGGCGGCTTCACCTCGCTGTGTCTGGCCATCGAGGAGATCGGCCGCGCCGACCAGTCGATGGGGATCACTCTCGAGGCGGCGGTCGGGCTCGGGATCAACCCGATCCTCAGCTATGGCTCTGCTGCCCAGAAGGAGCAGTGGCTCCCCGACCTGGTGGCGGGCCGCACGCTCGCGGGCTTCGGCCTGACCGAGCCTGGCGCCGGCTCCGACGCCGGCGCGACCCGCACCAAGGCCGAGCTGGTCGGCGGCGAGTGGGTCATCAACGGGGCCAAGCAGTTCATCACCAACTCCGGCTCCGAGCTGACCAGCGTCGTCACGGTCACTGCGCGCACCGGGGAGGCGGCCGACACCGGGCGTCCCGAGATCAGTGCCATCCTGGTCCCGTCCGGAACGCCGGGGTTCACCGCCGAGCCTGCCTATGACAAGCTCGGCTGGCACGCCTCCGACACCCACCCGCTCACGCTGTCCGACGTCCACGTTCCCGAGGCCAACCTGCTCGGCGAGCGGGGCCGGGGCTTCGCCCAGTTCCTCGCGATCCTCGACGACGGTCGCGTCGCCATCGCGGCGCTCGCGGTCGGCGCGATCCAGGCCTGCCTGGACCTCAGCGTCGACTATGCCAACCAGCGCCAGACCTTCGGCGTGCCGATCGGGCGCAAGCAGGGCCTGGCGTTCCAGATCGCCGACCTCCAGGTGATGGCCGACGCTTCCCGGCTGCTGACCTACAAGGCGGCCGCGATGCGCGATGCGATGGCCGCGGGCCGGGGGCCGTCGCTGCAGGAGTTCAAGCAGGCGGCCGCGGTCGCCAAGCTCTATGCCACCGAGTCGGCCGTCACGGCGACCCGGATCGCCACCCAGGTGTTCGGCGGCTATGGGTTCATGGAGGACTACGCCGTCGCGCGGCTCTATCGCGACGCCAAGGTGCTCGAGATCGGTGAGGGAACCTCCGAAGTGCAGCGCCTGGTCATCGCGCGCGGCCTCGGTCTTCCGGTGGAGTGAGCGGCTAGCCTTCCCGCATGGGGCGACGGTGGAAGCGGCTGCTGGGTGAGGCCGGCCGGTTCCTTGCCGTGGGTGGCGTCGCGACGGCCGTGGCCCTGTTCTTGTTCAACCTGCTGCTCCACGGCTACTGGGTCGTCGAGCCGCCGCTGGGCAGCCACCCGCTGTGGGCCTACATCATCGCCAACTTCGTGGGGATGCTGATCAGCTATCGAGGCACTCGGTCGTGGGCGTTCAAGAACCGTGAGCCGGTCCATGCCGACGGTGGCCGGACGGCGTTCCTGCTCATCAACATCGCGACCATGGCGATCCCGGTGGGGCTGCTGTGGTTCAGCCGCAACGTGCTCGGGCTGACCGACCCGCTCTCCGACAACATCTCGGCCAATGTGGTCGGCC
>JAGQUE010000304.1 GCA_020438665.1 Nocardioidaceae bacterium
TCCGGCAGCGCCGACGGAGCCGGCCGCCACCGCGTCGTCGGGCGCGGCCCACCAGCCACGCACCGACGTCGACATCCACAACGCCACGTCGCTGTTCGACTTCTGAGAACACCACCTGGGCCCGGGGGCTGACCCCGGTCCCGGGCTATGCATACGATCGGCTGTCCCAACCCGATGCAACGCATCCGACGCAACGACGCGAGGTGGTGTCATGACGACCGTGCAGGCCGCTCCCTTCATCCGGCCGGACGGCAAGGAGAAGGTGACGGGGCTCGGGCGCTACACCGCGGACATCAACCTCACCGGCCAGGCCCATGCGGCGTTCCGCTATGCCGACCATCCGCACGCACGGATCACCCGGATCGACACCACGGCCGCCCGGGCGATCCCGGGCGTCTATGCCGTGGTCACCCATGAGGACGTGCCGGAGAACCTCTATGGCGGCATGGTCCAGGACCGGCTGATGTTCGCCAAGGACACCGTGCGCTGGGAGGGCGACGTCGTCGCCGGTGTCGCCGCCCGCACCCAGGCGATCGCCCGCGAGGCCGCCGCCGCCATCGTGGTCGACTACGACGTCCTGCCACCGCTGCCCGACTATGTCGCCAACGCCACCGCCGACGCGCCCCTCGTGCACGCCGGCTGGACCGCCTATTCCGGCGAGGAGGAGATGGGCCGCGACGGCAACGTCGTGGGCCACTCGACCATCGTCAAGGGCGATGCCGCCGCCGCGATGGCCGGCGCCGACGTCGTGGTGAGGAGCCACTACCGCGCCGACGCCTCCCAAGGTGCGCCGATCGAGCCGCGCGCGATCCTGGCCCAGTGGAACGGCGACCGCGTCACCATCTGGTCCTCGACGCAGGTGCCGTTCGCCGCCCGTGACGGCGTCGCGCACGTCCTCGGCATCCCGCAGTCCCACGTGCGGGTGATCGTGCCGCTGCTCGGTGGCGGCTTCGGCTCCAAGTGCGACTTCCATTTCGAGGGGCACGTCGCCGCGCTGGCCAAGGCGGCCAAGCGGCCGGTCAAGCTGGTCTTCAGCCGGCGCGAGGAGTTCTTCGCCCCCGACCACCGGCGCGAGGGCCTCGACATCGACCTCGAGACCGGCGTGACCCGCGACGGCCACATCGTCGCTCGGCGGGCGACCCTCCACCTCGACAAGGGCGCCTACACCGGCGAGGGCGGCTTCTTCGCCCAGATGGCCGCCATGCACGCCTGCGGCCCCTACGAGCTCGACAACGTCGAGGTCCGCGCGATGCTGACCTACTCGACCAACCAGCCGTCGTCCTCGATCCGGGCACCAACGGCGCCCCAGGTCTGCTGGGCCCTCGAGCAGCACATGGACGAGGTCGCCGCCGAGCTCGGACTCGACCCGGTCGAGCTGCGCCGCCGTACCCTCATCGACACCGGATCGGTCAGCGCCACCGGACAGGTCTTCGACGAGATCGGCATGAAGCAGACCCTGGAGGCCGCCCTGGAGATGATCGGCTATGGCGAGGAGCTCCCCGAGGACGAGGCCATCGGTGTCGCCTGCGGGTGGTGGCCGAGCATGGCCTCGCCCTCGGGCGCCTATGTCAAGCTCAACGGCGACGGAACCGCGACCATCGTGACCGGCGCCCAGGAGTGCGGCACCGGTGCCGTGATGGCGCTGCCAGTGCTCGCTGCCGAGCAGCTCGGGATGAAGCCCGAGGACTTCTCGATCCTCTATCAGGACACCGACGCCGGGCCCTGGGACATGGGCGCCTCGGGCTCCCAGACCACGTTCAACAACGGGCGGGCCGTGATCGCCGCGGCGATCGAGGTCCGCAGCCAGCTGCTCGAGATGGCCTCCGAGCGGCTCGAGGTCGGTGTCGACGACCTCGAGCTGGTCGACGGCGCGGCGCGGGTCAAGGGGGCGCCGTCCTCGTCGGTCACCATCGCCGAGCTCGCCGGCACCGGGACCCCCTTGCTCGGCAAGGGATCCGGGGTCATCCCCGACAACCCGCCCACCCAGCTGCCGGAGGGCTGCGTCGGCAAGATCGGGATCGACTCGTTCCTCGCCCCGCAGCTGATCACCCAGGCCGCCCGCGTCAAGGTCGACCGCGAGACGGGCGTCGTCCGCGTGGTGAAGTTCGCCGCGGCCCACGACTCCGGCGTGATCATCAACAAGATCGGCGCCGACGGCCAGGTCTTTGGGGGCGTCATGATGGGGATCGGGCAGGCGCTCACCGAGGCGACCTGGACCGACGAGGACGGGCGTCAGCGCAACCCGGGGCTGCTGGACTACAAGCTCCAGACCGCCAGCGATGCCCCCGAGATCGAGGTCCGCTGGATCGAGATCGACACCCCCAACGCCGGGCCCAAGGGGTCCAAGGGCGTCGGTGAGCCGCCGAGCGTCCCGACGTCCGGCGCGGTCGGCAACGCGATCGCCAAGGTGATCGGGCGGCGGGTGCGCGAGCTGCCGATGACGCCGGAGCGCGTGTGGGCGGCGGCCAACGGGATCGGGGCCAACGGGATCGGGGCCAACGGGATCGAGGAGGACCAGTGAGCAGCTATGTCGAGGCCCGCGACGTCGCGGGCGCGGTCGCCGCGATGGCGAGCGGCGCCCGGCCGATCGCCGGCGGCACCGACCTCGTCGTCGGTGCGCGCCACGGCAAGGCGCCGCTGCCCGACTCGCTCGTCGGCATCCACCGGATCGTCGGTCTCGCCGAGATCGCCGAGGCCGACGGGGTGATCCGGATCGGGTCGCTGGCGACGCACGCGTCGATCCTCGGGTCCGGGGTGCTGCGCGCGGCCGCGCCCGGGCTGCTGGACGCGTCGTCGATCGTCGGCTCCCATGCCACCCGTGCCAACGGCACCATCGGCGGCAACGTCATGAACGCCTCGCCGGCCATGGACACCGGCGCGCCGCTGCTGTGCCACGGTGCGGTCGCCGTCCTCACCGGACCGTCGGGCACCCGTCGGCTCGGGCTCGACGAGCTGTGGACCGGCCCGGGCCGGACGTCGGCCTCCGCCGACGAGCTCATGGAGGGGCTCGAGCTGCCGGTGCCGCCGGCCGGGTCGGGCAGTGCCTACGTGCGGCTGCAGTATCGCCGCCAGATGGAGATCGCGGTCGTCGGTGCGGCGGCGTACGTCGAGCTCGACGGCGACACGATCACCACCGCCCGGGTCGCCATCACCGCTCTGACCCCGGTCATCTGCCGCGTCCCCGCCGCCGAGGAGTCGCTCGTGGGTCAGCGATGGGACGCCAGCGCCATGCCGGCGAGCGGTTCCTCTGCCGATGTGGGCCAGCCGGCATTCATCAGTGCCGCCGGAGGGGCGGCCGCCGCAGCAGCGACGCCGATCAGCGACGTCCGGGCGTCGGCCGCCTATCGCACGGCGATGGCCGCGGTGGTCGCCCGCCGTGCCGTCACGGCCGCCCTGCGACGCGCCGCCGGCAAGCCCGTCACCATCCCCGCCAGCGACTGGAGCGAGCAGCGATGAGCACCGAGATCACCCTGATCGTCAACGGCGAGCCCTACCCGGTCGTCATCGACGAGTACGCGAGTCTCCTCCACACGGTGCGGGACCAGGTGGGGCTCACCGGACCCAAGGAGGGCTGCGACGACTCGGAGTGCGGCGCCTGCATGATGCTGCTCGACGGTCGCCCGGTGAACGCCTGCTCCTATCTCGCGGTTCAGGCCGATGGAGCCGAGATCACCACGGTCGAGGGGCTCTCCGACGGCGAGCACCTGTCCACGCTCCAGAGCGCCTTCCTCGAGCACGGTGGCGTCCAGTGCGGCTTCTGCACCCCGGGCATGCTCATCTCGGCGACGGCACTGCTGGCCGCCAACCCGACCCCGACCGAGGACGAGATCCGGATCGGCCTCTCCGGCAACCTGTGCCGCTGCACCGGCTATGACGGCATCATCAAGGCCGTCGCCCAGGCCGCCGCCGACTGACACCCGCCACCGGAGGGAACCGAATCGCCCCCGTCACCGGTCATATCGGGTGCCAGGGGGAGACCGGTGGAGTTCAGCGAGTACGTCGCCGCGAGGCGCACCCAGCTGGTGCGCTCCGCGGTGCTGCTCGGCTGTCCGACGGCCGACGCCGAGGACCTCGTCCAGAGCACGCTGACCAAGGCCCTCCGGTCCTGGTCGCGCGTGTCTCGCGCCCGCCAGCCGGACGCCTACGTCTATCGCATCCTCACCAACACGCTGCGCGACACCCGCAGCCGCCGCTGGACCGACGAGGTGCCGACCGAGGTGCTGCCCCCCACTGCCGCCGCCGACGACGCCGACGTCACGACCGGCCTCGCCGTACGCCGTGCCCTCGCGGCCATGTCGCGGGAGCACCGCGAGGTGCTCGTGCTGCGGTTCTATGCCGACCTCTCCGAGGCCGAGACGGCGGCGGCGCTCGGCATCCCGGCCGGTACGGCGAAGTCGCGCACCGCCCGCGCCCTGGCCGCCCTGGCGGCCGACGACGACATCAGGAGCACACGATGCTGACCGAGACCGAGGCCCGGGAACTGCTCGCCCGGGCCGCCCTGACCGTCGATGTCGCCCCGATGTCCCGTCCGGCGCCGGTCCCGCGTCGCTCGCGCCGCTGGGTCGCCATCGGCGCGGCCGCCGCCACCGCTGCGGTCCTCGGCGGGGTCACGTTCGTCGCCGTCTCCCACGGCGGCCCCGACCGGCCGCTCGCCCACCAGCCGTCTCCCTCGGTGACCTCGTCGGCGGGCACCGCCCTTGGCGCCGACCAGGTCCCGTCGGTGTTCGGCTATGACGCCCGCTCGGCCCAGGCCATGCTCGAGGCGGCTGGGCTGACGGTGACCGTCAAGCACCGCAAGCTCTATTGCACCGGCGACGATGGTCGCGCCCTGGCCACCGCACCGGCCGTCGGGACGACGTACTCCGTCGGCGACCCGGTCACGCTGATCGTCGGGCAGAACCAGACTGTCCCCTGCCCGTCCTCGCCCAGACCCGACCGGCGAGCCTTCGCCTGGGCGCTGCTCGATTTCGCCAACGGCCGTGGCACCACCCCCCTGACCCGGACGTCCCGCGTCACCCTGTCGGTCAACGGGCGCTCGACCGTGGTCAGCGGCGCGGAGTTCGACGACCCCGCCAGGTGGCCGGTCTGCAACAGCAGCACCAACGAGGCCACCTGCCCCGGTTCGGCCTTGGACGTGCTGCGGGAGGCGTCGGCCGAGGTGATGGGGCTCAACGGCCGCTGGGAAACACCGAAGCTCGGGGTGACCGGCTCCGACACGCGCCTCAGGATCTCCGTTGCCGTGCCTGTCGACGGGATCGTCGGACCCCACTGGCGGATCACGGTCGACCGCGCCTCCACCCGCCCACCCGCGGGTGCGCCGGAGTACAGCCATTGGGCAATCAGCGCCGTCCACCTGGCATGGACGACGTCACGCTGACGTCATATGGCGTCAAACTTCTCTTGACATGACGTCACAATGGTGTCATTGTGGTGCGCATGGACATCACGCCGTACGTCGACAACCTCCGCCGAGACCTGGTGGCCGCTTCCGAGGCCGGCGGCGACGAGGTCCGCCAGGCGGCCGAGAGGCTGGCCATGGCGCTGGACCCGTCGGCCCGGCTCGCGCTGATGGAGGCGATCTCCCACGCCGCCGCCGAGATCACCGCCGAGATGCCCGCGGGCAGCGTCGACGTCCGGCTCAACGGCCGCGACCTCGACTTCGTCGTCGAGGGCGCCGCTCCCCTGCCTGCCGCTGCGCCGACCCCGCCGCCGCCCGGCCTGGACGACATCGAGGACGAAGGGGGCCTGGCCCGCATCACGCTCCGCATCCCCGAGTCGGTCAAGACCAAGGCCGAGGACAAGGCCGGCCGCGCCGGCCAGAGCCTCAACACCTGGCTGGTCAACGTCGTCCGGTCCGCCACCAACGACAACGCCATCAATGTCGACATCGACCTGTCGAGCATCCCGTTCCTCGACGGCCGGAGCCCCTTCGGGGGAGGCGGCCGCAGCAAGCACACCAAGCGGATGACCGGCTGGGTCTAGCCGCCCACCGCCCCGTCCGCCCCCTCCGGGCCGTCGACACGACGGACCCGCGACCAAGCACACCCTGGAGCAGCCATGACCGAGTACGACTTCACCACCCCCGGGCCCATCCGGCTCTATGCCGAGATCGGGCGCGGCCGGATCGCCCTGGAGGCCACCGAGACGGCCACCACCCACGTGTCGGTCCGCGGTGACAAGGCCGACGAGATCGAGGTCCTCCAGGAGGACGACCTCATCAGCATCGTGAGCCCGCGCCGCAGCGGCTTCTCCCGCGAGCCCGAGGTCGACGTCGTGGTGACGCTGCCCGTCGACTCCGAGCTGGCGATCCGCACCGGCTCCGCCGACATCGCGGTCGACGGCCCGGTCGGCGCCGCGCGGGTCAAGACCGGGTCGGGCGACATCCGCATCGAGCTGCTCGGCGGCCCGTCCGACATCGAGTCCGGGTCCGGCGACGTCCACGTCGGTACGGCGTCGGCGGAGCTGCGGATCAAGTCCGGGTCGGGCGACATCCGGCTCGACCACACCGACGACGCGACCGCCGTCTCGACCGGCTCGGGCGACACCATGGTCGGGGAGTCGTTCGGCGCCCTGGCCGTCAAGTCGGGCTCCGGCGACCTCGAGATCCGCGAGTCTCGCGGTGACGTGGCGTTCGCGACCGGCTCCGGTGACGTCCAGCTCGAGCGGGCCTATCGGGGCCGGATCGACATCCGCGGGGCCTCGGGCGACGTCCTGGTCGGTGTCGTCGAGGGCATCCCCGTGTGGACCGACGTCTTCACCGTCACCGGCGACATCACCACCGACCTCGTGGGGGCCGGCGAGCCCGCCGAGGGCGCCGACTACCTCGAGCTGCGAGCCAAGACCGTCAGCGGCGACATCGCCCTGCGGCAGCGCTGACCACCACACTTCCCGAGAGGACCCACCATGCACCACCTCGACACGATGACCGAGATCGAACACCTCGCCCGCCACCGGATGCGCGAGCGCACCGCCCCGAGCCGCAGTGGGCTGGCAGCCACCAGCCCCCGGCCCCGCCGCCGCGGCCAGATGGCCGCCGTCCTCCGCAAGGTCGCCGACCGGCTCGACGACTGACTCGGCGACCACGAGAACCGTCCGCCCCGCTGGGCAGCCCACTCTCTCCCCGGGCCCCGGCGGGGCGGACGTCTGTCGGGGGCACCGGGGCCTCAGATCCGGGTGCGGTGGAAGTTCTGGAAGGAGCGCGAGGGAGTGGGGCCGCGCTGTCCCTGATAGCGCGAGCCGTACTTCTCCGAGCCATAGGGGTGCTCGGCCGGCGAGGTGAGCCGGAAGAAGCAGAGCTGGCCGATCTTCATGCC
>JAGQUE010000023.1 GCA_020438665.1 Nocardioidaceae bacterium
GCCGGCCACATGATCAACCTGTGATGACCACGGCGGCCGGCGGAGCGGTCCACGACCGCGTCGTGATCGTCGGGGGCGGCCCCGGCGGCTATGAGGCCGCCCACGTCGCCGCACAGCTCGGCGCCCACGTGACCCTCGTGGACTCCGACGGGATCGGCGGCTCCGCGGTGCTCACCGACTGTGTGCCGAGCAAGACCCTGATCGCGACCGCCGAGCTGATGGCCGAGCTGGGCGGCGCGGCCGAGCTCGGCATCGAGTTCTCCGACCATGCCGGTGATCCCGCGACCCAGCTGTCGGTCGACCTCGGCCGGGTCAACCACCGGGTTCTCCAGCTCGCCGCCGACCAGTCCGCCGACATCGCGGCGCGCCTCGAGCGCGACGGGGTGACCGTCGTCCGCGGTCACGGTCGCCTCGACGGGCCGCACCGGGTGATCGCCACGTTGCCCGACGAGCGCGAGGAGATCATCGAGGCCGACGCCATCCTCGTGGCCACCGGTGCCGCCCCGCGCACCCTGCCGACCGCCCAGCCCGACGGGGAGCGCATCCTCACCTGGGAGCAGGTCTATGACCTCTCCGAGCTGCCCAGCCACGTCGTGGTGGTCGGCTCGGGCGTCACGGGCGCCGAGTTCGCGTCCGCCTATCTCTCCCTCGGCTGCGAGGTCACGCTGGTGTCCTCCCGCGACCACGTGCTCCCCGGCCAGGACACCGACGCGGCCCAGGTGCTCGAACAGGTCCTCACCCGCAAGGGCATGAACGTGCTGGCCCGTTCCCGGATGGCGGGCGTCGAGCGGCGCGGCCACGAGGTCACCGTCACTCTCACCGACGGCCGCGCCGTCACCGGCTCCCACTGCATCCTCGCGCTGGGCTCGATCCCCAAGACCGCCGGGATGGGGCTCGAGGAGGCGGGTGTCAGCCTCGACGACGGCGGGTTCATCCAGGTCGACCGGGTCTCGCGCACGACGGCGCGCGGCGTCTATGCCGCCGGCGACTGCACCGGCGTGTTCATGCTCGCCTCGGTCGCCGCGATGCAGGGCCGCATCGCCATGTGGCACTTCCTGGGCGATGCCGTGGCGCCGCTGGACCTCGTGAAGGTGTCCGCCAACGTCTTCACCGAGCCCGAGATCGCGACCGTCGGCTATTCGCAGCAGCAGGTGGAGGCCGGCGAGATCGCCGCCGAGACCGTCATGCTGCCGCTGTCGGGCAACGCCCGCGCCAAGATGCAGGGCCTCCACGACGGCTTCGTCAAGCTGTTCTGTCGCCCCGGCACCGGCATCGTGGTCGGGGGAGTGGTCGTCGGACCGCGCGCCTCCGAGCTGATCCACCCGGTCTCGCTGGCGGTCTCGGAGTCGCTCACCGCCGACCAGCTCGCCCAGGCGTTCACCGTCTATCCGTCCATGAGCGGGTCGATCGCCGAGGCGGCCAGGCGGTTGCACCGGGTCTGAGGCCGGGCTCGTTCAGAAGCCGCCGAGGTCCCCGAAGTCGCCGCCACCCCAGTCACCACTGGACCCGCCACCCCAGTCGCCCGCTCCGGCGTCACCGGAGTCGCCGCCCCAGTAGTCCGCGGAGTCACCACCCGCGTCGGCCTGGCCGTCGGCGAACCCGTCGGCATAGCTGCCGTCGTAGTCCCCCCAGCCGCCCATCATCGAGCCCAGCACGAACGCCGGGAAGAGGCCGTTCATGGCCCAGCCGCCGTAGTAGCCGCCGGCATAGGGCCGATAGGCCGGCCCGCCGTCGTACCACGGCACCATCCGGTTGCCCTTGCGGACCTGGCGGACGTCGGGGTCGGCGCCCTGGGCGAGCCGGTCGGCGTCGGCCAGGCAGACGGGGATCTCGCGAGGTGCGCCGCCGGGGGGCGCCCAGCTCGCGTCGGTCTGGGCGGGGCCGTGGGCGGGGTTGAAGAAGCACGGCGGGCGCCGCGTCGGCAGCGGACCTCCGACCGCCCGGGCCTGGACGCAGGCGAGCGCGTAGCGGCCGTCCTCGAGCGTGCGGGTCACCTCGGTGATGTCCTCGGCCCGGCCGGCGTCGGCGAGCAGGCTCTTGGCGTTCTCATAGGAGTCCAGCGCCCGCTGGTAGTCCTGGCGCCCGGCCGCGTCGAGCTCTGCGGTGAGCGTGTCGACGTGGAGCTGGGTCAGCTCCTCGCCGAAGCGGGTGACGTCCTCGTCGGCCACGCGGCGTACGGCGTCGAGCGCCCGGGAGGCCTCCAGCCCCCGGCGTTGGGCGGCAGACCGGCTGGCGAGCACGAGCGCGACACCGCTGGCGATGAGCACGGCGAGCAGGACCCAGATCATGCGGCGAGATTAGCCAAGGCCCTGAACTACACCGGTGCAATTCACCGCGTTCGCCGGGCGGCTCCCGGTGATCCGTGGTGGTCTGGGGTATCAGCCGATCCCGCCCCTCCCAGCCCGGAGTCCGCTCTTGACCTCCCGCTCTCTCGCCCTGCCCGGGCGCCCGCGTCGCGCGCGGGCCGCCGTCCGTGTCGCTGCGCTCGTGGCCGGCGCTGCCGTGCTCGGCCAGGCCGCCACCGCCGGCGCGGCCACCGACAGCTGGACCGTGCCGGCCGACGCCAAGATCGTCATCAAGGGTCACGGTTATGGGCACGGCCACGGGATGTCGCAGTACGGCGCCGAGGGCGCCGCGCGCGCCGGGCTGACCTTCAAGCGGATCTCGCGCTTCTATTACCCCGGCACCACCTGGGGTGAGTCGGGCGGCAAGATCAGTGTGCTGATCTCCGCCGACACCACCGACAACGTCATCGTCCTCGCCCGGGAGCGGCTCCGGGTCTGGGACGTCGCCGCCCGGACGAGCACGGCGCTGCCGACCGGCACCGCCAAGCGCTGGCGGCTCTCCCCGTCCGGAGCGGGGACCGTGCTGGCCTATCGCGACACCGCGTGGCACACCTTCGCGACCTTCACCGGCGAGGCGGAGTTCCGGGCCAAGGGCGAGCCGATCACGCTCGTGACGCCGACCGCTCAGAAGGACTATCGCGGCCGGCTCCGGTCCGCCGCCCCCTCGCCGGGCAGTGCGAGCCGCGACACCGTCAACATCGTCAACCTCGACACCTATCTGCGCGGCGTCGTCCCTCTGGAGATGCCGGCGCTGTGGAGCCCCGAGGCGGTCAAGGCGCAGGCGGTCGCCGCGCGCACCTATGCGGCGTACGAGCGTGAGCACCCTCGTGCGGCGCACTACCAGATCTGCGACACGACCTCCTGTCAGGTCTATGGCGGGGCGAGCGCCGAGCACCCGGCCTCCGACGCCGCGATCGCGGCGACCGCCCGCCAGGTACTGCTGGCCGACGGGGTGCCCGCGTGCACGATGTTCGCCTCATCCAGCGGTGGCTGGACCTCGGCCGCTTCCGCGCCCTATCTGGTCGCCAAGGAGGACCCCTACGACGACTGGGCCGGCAACCCGGTCCACGACTGGTCCGCCACGTTCACCGACGACGCGATCGAGGCGAAGTATCCCGCCATCGGCGATCTCCAGCGCATCGTGGTCGTGGCCCGTGACGGCAACGGCGACTGGGGCGGGCGGGTGACCTCGCTGCGCCTGGTCGGCTCCAAGAGCCAGGTCACCGTCTCCGGCGACACCCTCCGCTCGGCGCTCGGCCTGCGGTCCACCTGGGTCACGTTCGCCGTCAAGACCGCCTGACCATCAGCCCAGCACGAGCACCAGGTCGCCGCCCTCCACGGACTGGGTGCCGGCGAGGGCGACCCGCCGGACGACGCCGTCGCGCGGTGCGGTGATGGCGGCCTCCATCTTCATGGCCTCGATGGTGGCGACCGTGTCGCCGGCCGACACCTGGTCGCCGACCGCGACGACGGGAGTCACGACGCCCTGGAACGGCGCCCCGACGTGGCCCGGCTCGGCCGGGTCGGCCTTCTCGGCGGCGGCGACCTCGGCGGAGACCGAGCGGTCCCGGACGCTGACCGGCTTGAGCTGGCCGTCCACGGTCGTCATCACCATCCTGAAGCCGCGTTCGTCGGGCTCGCCGATCGCCTGGAGGCCGACGAGCAGGTGGCGGCCCTCGGCCAGGTCGATGCGGTGCTCCTCGCCGGCGACGAGGCCATAGAGGTAGTCGGTCGTCGGCAGCACCGACACGTCGCCGAAGCGCTCGCGCGACTCGGTGAAGTCCTTGGTCGGGCCGGGGAAGAGCAGCCGGTTGAGCGTCGTCCGACGGTCGCTGGCGAGGCCGGCTCGCTGCTCGTCGGTCAGCGACTCGGCGGGGGCGGTCCACGAGCGACCCGTGAGCGCCTTGGTGCGGAACGGCTCGGGCCAGCCGCCGGGCGGGTCGCCGAGCTCGCCGTGGAGGAAGCCGATCACCGATGCGGGGATGTCGAAACGGCCCGGGTCGTCGGCGAACTCGGCGGGGTCGGCGCCGACGGCGACGAGGTGGAGGGCGAGGTCACCGACGACCTTGGAGGACGGAGTGACCTTGACGATGTTGCCGAGGATCGCGTTGGCGGCGGCGTACATGTCCTCGATCTGCTCGAACTTCTCGCCGAGACCGAGCGCGATGGCCTGCTGACGCA
>JAGQUE010000305.1 GCA_020438665.1 Nocardioidaceae bacterium
GCGATCTCGCAGCACCTCGACGTACTCGAAGCCGCTGGTCTCGTGCAAACCGAAAGGCGTGGGCGCTACAAGCTCCACACGATCAACACCGCCCCGCTCGCACAGATTTCGGATCGGTGGCCAACCCGGAAGGAACCCTCATGAAGCTCCAGACAGTCAGCATCTTCGTCGACGACCAGCAGCGCGCCGCGGACTTCTACGCCGATCTGCTCGGCTTCCACGTGACCGCTGACGTGCCGATGGGCGAGCACCGTTGGCTCACCGTTCGACTCGGCGATAGCCCGGACTCGACGGAGGTGTCGCTGGAGCCCAAGGGACACCCCGCCGTGGCTCCCTTCACCGATGCTCTCGCAGCCGACGGCATCCCGTTCTGCGTGCTCGGGGTCGATGACATCCAGAGCGAGTACGAGCGCCTCACCGGGGCGGGTGTCACGTTCACGCAACCGCCTACGGACGTCGGGCCGGTTGTCATCGCCGTGTTCGACGACACCTGCGGCAACCTGCTTCAGCTCGCCCAGTTCAAGAGCTGAGCCCGACTGCTGCTCGACGACGGCGTCGATCGTCACGACGGCGGCGACGCGCCGTCCCACCTGGTGATGGCGCAGAACACGTTGCCCTCAGGGTCCGCATAGACCCGCCAGCGCCCCAGGTCGTCGTTCCACCGGGGCTCGGCCCCGAGCTCGGCGAGCCGCTCCAGATCGGCGGGGCCGTCCAGGACCACGTCGAGGTGGATCCGGCCGCCGGGAGGTGCGAGCTCGTCGGCAGGGCTCACCCACACGTGCACGGCGTCGCGACGGCCGAGCAACACTGCTTCGGTCTCGCCGAGCGTGCCCTGGTCGATCGCGCGCGCGTCGGACGGGTCGATCGGGAGGTCCAGCAGCTCCGACCAGAATCGGGCGAGCTCGCTGGGCCGTCGACTGTGGATCGTGATCGCGTCGAGATGCGGCACGTGGTCCTCCTCGGGAGTTGATGGGTGGCGGGCCGCGGTGCAGAGACGGACTAGCCCCTTCCAGCGTGCCCGACCTCGGCGCACCGAGGTGCTTGTGGCAGGAACTCATCGAGTGCCGCCACGACCAGCGAGGGCCTTTCCAGGGTCGGCATATGCGGTGCGCCCGGCATCTCCTGAAACCGGGCCAGTGGGATGCCGTCCGCGATCCGGGACATGGTGTCCGGCGGGGTGGACGCGTCCCGCTCACCTGCCAGCACGAGCGTGGGGGCACCGAACCCGGCGAGCTTTCCGTGGACATCGAGGGTCCGGAACGCCCGCCAGGCCGCGGCTGCCTGCCCTGGATCGCCACGCAGCACACAATCGCGTGCATAGCGCACCCCCCACTCGTTCAGGGCGAGGGCATCGGGGGTGAACCACCGCCCCAGGGAGGGCGCCACCTGGCCGGCCATGCCGTCGCGATCGATCGAGCGTGCTCGGTCCTCGAATGCCTCGAAGGCCACGCTGGTCGTGGCCATCAGCGCCATGGACTCGAACCGCTCGGGCGCGATGGCCGCTGCGGTCTGCACGATGCCTCCGCCGTAGGAGAGTCCCACCACGTGCGCGCGGTCGAGCCGGAGGGCATTCAGCAACGCGACCAGGTCGGTGGCCAGGTCGCTCATCGTGGTCGGGTGGGGGGCCTCGGTGGCAGCGCCGTGTCCGCGCACGTCATAGGCGTAGACCCTGCGGCCGGCCGCCAGATGGGTGAGCACCGGCTCCCACATGCGCCAGTCCAGGCCCAGGGCGTGGACGAGCACCACCGGTGGTCCCGCGATGCCGGCTTGGGCGACGATGGTTTCGTGGTCGCTGAGGAGGACCCGGCGTAGCGAGGGCGGTGCCGGCGTCCCAGCCTCTGCGAGGACGCGGTCGATCGCCTCGAGCGCAGTGAGCGCACGCGGGAAGCCGGCATAGACCGACATGTGCAACGGGATACCCCGCAGCTCGGTGGCGGTGATGCCCTGGCCGAGCGCCGCGGCAACGTGGACAGCGAGCTGCCGCTCGGTGTCGCCGAGGGCGCACAGGGCGGCGACCGTCGCGAGCTCACGCTGTGCCATGGTCAGCTCTGAGCCTGACAGCGGACCTGTGAACGCCCCGTTGACCAGCCAGTCGTACATCTGCGGTGATGCCGCCAAGACCGCGCTCAGTGCTTCGTCGGGGCCGCGTGCCATGAGCCTCTCGAAGTGCGCCGCCCCGCGGGACTCAGCGGCCGCGGAACGTTCCGTTCGGTGGTCGGGGCCCCGATCGCGGAGCTCGATGTTGTTCATGGGTGTCTCCTGCTCGAGTGCCACTCGTGTCAGGCCGGGATGTGCTCGGCTCGGTCCCGGAGCGGGAGCGCCAACGGGCCGCGGGTCGGGAGGAAGGCGTGGATGTCGTAGGTCGCCAGGCCATCGCGAGTGAACGGGTCCGCTTCGACCAGTCGCTCGATCGCCTCGCGGTCGTTCGCCCGCGCGAGGATCACGCCGCCCTTGCGGGGTGCCTGGGGCCCGGAGGCCAGGAAGTCGCCCGCGGCGAAGTGCTCGTCGAGGAACCGCTGATGCGCTGGCATTGCGGCATCGATGGTGGGCAGGGAGGCGGCGTAGGAGACAACGAGGACGAAGACCAGGTCATCGTGCGCGGCGGGGTGGATGGATGTCATGGTCCCAAGTCTGGGATCGTGCTGGCTATCACGTCCAAGACTTGTTGCTGCTCGAAGTCATAGGCTGAGCTTATGGTGGACTCCAGGCAGCTTCGATACTTCGCCGCGGTCGCGAACCGGTTGAACTTCACGCGCGCCGCTGAGGACCTCGTGATCGCGCAGCCGGCGTTGAGCCAGGCCATCCGGCAGCTCGAGCGTGAGCTCGGCGTGACGCTGTTCGAGCGCAACGCGCGCGGGGCCGTGCTGACGGCCCCGGGGGAGGTCCTGCTCCGTGGGGCCCAGCGCACGCTGCGGGAGCTGGAGTCGACGGTCGATGATGTTCGCAGCTTCGCCGGACAGGTCACCGGGCGGGTTCGCCTCGGTGCCTGGCAGTCCATGGAGGTGCGGCTCCCGGAACTGCTCGCCGCCTTTCGCCACCAGTATCCGGCTGTCGACGTGGCGGTGAACGAGCTCGTCTCTGACGCGATGCTGGACGCTGTCCGGGCCGGGGCGCTGGACGTAGCGATGGTGGTGCAGCGCGAGCACGTCCCGATGACAGGCCTGGCCAGCCAGCCCTTCATCACCGAGCCCTACGACCTCGCGGTCGCCGAGTCGCATGCCCTGGCACAGCGCACGGCGGTCCGCCTCAGCGAGCTGACCGACGAGCCGTTCGTGATGCATCGGCCCGGGTCTGCGGTCCGCGACCAGATCCTGCACGCCTGTGCGGACGCCGGGTTCCGGCCGCGCATCGCGCTCGAGACGGGAGAGATGAGCGCGGCGCGGGCCTTCGTCGCCGCCGGTCTGGGCGTCACCGTGCTGCCTCGGTCGTCACTGGCCAGCGCTGGCCCCGCGGTTCGCATCCTGACCTTGCGGCCACGGGTCCAGCGCACGTCCATCCTGGTCTGGCCCCAGCATGGCCCGCGGTCCGCGGCCGCGCGGTCCTTCCTGGAGTTCGCGCGAGAGAACAAGGCCTTGCTGCAGTGAGGTCGTCGTACGGCGGTCGTTGGACCGATCCCTCTATCTCGTGTATCTTGATATCAAGAGAATTTTCCCGCGCGTGGACCGGGTGTCCGGCCTCAGGTGCGCAGCGGCAAGATGGACGGGACGACTTCCCCCGAACGCGAGGAGACGCGCATGAGCAGCCAGGACAGCTTCGGAGCCAAGAGCACGCTGACCGTGGGGGAGCAGTCCTACGACTACTACCGCCTCGACGCGGTCGCCGGGGAGGGGCTCGACGTCGCGAGCCTGCCCTACTCCCTCAAGGTGCTGCTGGAGAACCTGCTG
>JAGQUE010000306.1 GCA_020438665.1 Nocardioidaceae bacterium
GCTCGCTCGAGGGCCTGCGGATCTTCGCCGGTTACGCCGGGTGGGGCGCGGGCCAGCTCCAAGGGGAGATCGAGGAGGGCAGCTGGTACGTCGTACCAGGCGACTCCCTCGACGTCTTCCGCGTCGACCCGAGCGACCTGTGGCGCGACGTGCTGCGCCGTCAGCCCGGCGAGCTCGCCTGGCACTCGACCCGCCCCTACGACCCCAACCTCAACTGACCCGCCCGGCGCGGGTCGACGGCCGGGCGATGACGCCGTACGACCTCCCACCCGTCGCACTCCTCGGCCGGAACTGTCACTTCTCGGCCGATGTTTNNCACCGGCGCGCCGGTGAAACTGGCAACCAGCCCCCACCGACCCGCCTCGCCAAGGCGGCGACAAGCCGCCGGGCCGACTAGACTCGTCCCTCGTGAGCAACCCGACGATCGGCTTCTCCTCCGGCACCGAGACCCTCGAGGACCGGCGCACGCTGCCGACCGAGGACGGGGATCACGAGCGCTTCTCCCACTATGTGCCCAAGGACAAGCTCACCGAGGCGATGGTCATGGGCACCCCCGTGATCGCGCTGTGCGGCAAGGTCTGGGTGCCGAGCCGGGCGCCGGAGAAATTCCCGGTGTGCCCGGAGTGCAAGGAGATCTGGGAGTCGCTCAAGCCCGGCAAGGACGAGGGCCCCGACGCATGACGGGACGGTCTGAGACCGTCCCACTGTCGCCAGCCTGGCCGGACCGGGCGGCCTGGGGCACGGCCGGCTCACTGCGCGCGTGGCAGACCACCGCGCTGGAGCGTTATCTCACCGAGCAGCCCCGTGACTTCCTGGCCGTCGCAACGCCGGGCGCCGGCAAGACGACCTTCGCGCTGACCGTGGCGGCGGAGCTGCTCGGTCGCCGCATCGTCGACCGGATCGTCGTGGTCGCGCCCACCGAGCACCTCAAGGTCCAGTGGGCGGAGGCCGCGGGTCGGGCCGGCATCCCGATCGACCCTGCCTATGCCGCGGGCCAGGGTCGCACCTCGCAGGACTTCCTGGGCGTTGCCGTCACCTATGCCGGGGTCGCCGTCAACCCGCTGGCGATGCGCATCCGCACCGAGCGCTTCAAGACGCTCGTGATCCTCGACGAGATCCACCACGCCGGCGACGCCATGTCGTGGGGCGAGGCGGTGCTCGAGGCGTTCGGCCCGGCGACGCGGCGGCTGGCGCTCACCGGCACGCCGTTCCGCTCCGACGTCAACCCGATCCCGTTCGTCACCTATGCCCCCGGGTCCGATGGCATCCCGCGGTCCTCGGCCGACTACACCTATGGCTATGCCGACGCGCTCGCCGACCACGTCGTGCGCCCCGTGCTCTTCCTCGCCTATTCCGGCGAGATGCAGTGGCGCACCCGCGCCGGTGACGAGATCGCGGCGCGCCTCGGGGAGCCGCTGACCAAGGACCTCACCTCGCAGGCGCTGCGAACAGCGCTCGACCCGGCGGGCTCGTGGATCCCCGCGGTGCTCGAGGCGGCCGACCGGCGGCTGTCGGAGGTGCGCCGCCACGTGCCCGACGCCGGCGGACTGGTGATCGCCACCGACCAGGACTCCGCTCGCGCCTATGCCGCCCTGCTCAAGAAGATCTCCGGCGAGGCGCCCACGATCGTGCTGTCCGACGAGAAGGCCGCCTCCCGCAAGATCGCCCAGTTCACCGACAACGACAAGCGCTGGATGGTCGCGGTCCGGATGGTCTCCGAGGGCGTCGACATCCCCCGCCTCGCGGTCGGCGTCTATGCGACGACCACCTCGACGCCGCTCTTCTTCGCCCAGGCGGTCGGCCGCTTCGTCCGTGCGCGCAAGCGTGGCGAGACCGCGTCGGTGTTCTTGCCGTCGGTCCCGTCCCTCCTCGGGTTCGCCGCCGAGATGGAGGTCGAGCGCGACCACGCCCTCGGGCGCCGGATCACCGACGAGGGCGACATCTTCGCCGCCGAGAACGACCTGCTCGCCCAGGCCCAGGCCGGCGAGGCCGCCTCCGACGAGGAGCTCGGCCTGCCGTTCGAGGCCCTCGGGTCCAGCGCGACCTTCGACCACGTGCTCTATGACGGCGCCAGCTTCGGCCACGAGGGCGAGGTCCACGTCGGCTCAGACGAGGAGATGGACTTCCTCGGGATCCCGGGCCTGCTCGACCCCGAGCAGGTCCGCGAGCTGCTCCAGCAGCGCCAGCGCGACCGGCGGCGGCGTACGACGCCCGAGCCTGACCCGGTGACCCAGGAGGTGGCCGCCCACGAGCAGCTCGCCGTGCTGCGGCGCGAGCTCAACGGCCTGGTCGCCGCCTGGCACCACCGCACCGGACAGCCTCACGGCGTCACCCACGCCGCGCTGCGCAAGGAGTGCGGCGGACCGGCGGCGGCGGTCGCGTCGGCAGGCCAGCTGCACGCACGCATCGACCGGCTGCGGGAGTGGGCGGCGCGCGCCACGTCCTGACGGCTGGCGGAAGCGGACGCGTCAGGCGCGCACCTCGCGCGGCCGCTTGCGGCGGAAGACCATCATGAGCAGCCCCATGATCGATACCAGCGCACCGGCGAGTAGCCACTTGCCGAGCGCCCAGCCGAGCTGGCCGAAGGTGCCCTTGACCGGCACCAGCAGCACGGTGGCGCCAGCCCGTGGGCAGTCGACGACGTAGTTGCCGCTCTTCTCGACATAGAAGCTGCCCTGGACCACATAGGCCTGTGGGCCCCATGTGATCGTCTGGGGGCTGGTGGTGGTGACCTCGAGGGCGTCGCCGTGGCGCAGCCGGATGCGGCAGGCGGTGTCGCCCGGGCGCTCCGCCGGCGTACCGAACATGAACGAGGAGTCGCCGTGCAGGATCGTGGCCTCGTGGTTGAGCACCGGACCGGTGTTAGCGACGTCGAGGTGGGAGACAGCGGCCGTGGTCAGCCCGATGATGGCCAGGATCGGCCCGATGAGGAACACCACGATCCCCAGGATCAGCGGCGGACCGGGGCGGCCCGGGTCATAGATCACGCCCTGGTGGGTCGTGACGACCGCCCCGGTCGGCCACGGGGTGCCGTCGGGGGCCGTGGTCGAGGGCGTGTAGCCCTGCGGCTGCGGGGCGTACGGTGCGCCGCCGTAGGGCTGCTCGGTGGCCTGCTGGTCGGTGGGTCCTGGTGCGCCGTCCATGAGTTCGGGCTCTCTCGTGGGGCAAGTTCCGGTGCGCTCAGCAGCCTGGCACGCTCGGAAGGCCGCCGAAGGTAAAACGCCACAATCGATCGCCAACCGACGCAGCGGTGGTGAGGTGCCCGAGGTACGCCGGAGAGAGGGTCAGCTCGGCGCGGGGCCGGTGGAGCCGCGCAGGACCAGCTCGGGCTTGTAGAGGTATTCGCGGGAGGGGACCGGGGTGCCGTGGATGGCATCGACGACGTGGGAGACGGCGGCCGCGCCGAGCGCCTGCACGGGCTGGCGGATCGTGGTCAGCGGCGGGTCGAGGAACTGCATCAGCGCGGAGTCGTCGAAGCCGACGACGGAGACATCGCCCGGCACGTCATAGCCGCCCTCGCGAGCGGAGTGGACGGCGCCGAGCGCCATCAGGTCGGAGCCGCAGACGATCGCGGTGGCGCCGCGCTCCAGCAGCGCGCGAGCCGCGGCGGCGCCGCCCTCGACGGTGTAGAGACCCTCCTCGATCCACGACGCGTCGCCGTTCTGGATCAGCCCGTGGCTGCGCAGCGCGTCGAGGAAGCCCTCGCGCTTGCGGCGTGAGGGCATGTAGCGCTCGGGCCCGGCGGCGAACCCGATCCGGGTGTGACCCAGCTGGGCCAGGTGGGAGACCGCGACCTGCATGGCGCTGTAGTCGTCGGTGGACAGGAAGGGGGCGTCGATGCCGGCGACATAGCCGTTGATGAAGACCACCGGCATGCCCCGGTCGATCAGCGAGCGATAGCGGTCGTGGTCGCCGGTCGCGTCGGCGTGGCGTCCGGAGACGAAGATGATCCCGGCCACGCCGTGGTCGAGCAGCGACTCGACGTATTCGTCCTCGGAGATGCTGCCGGGGGACTGAGTGCACAGCACGGGGGTGAACCGGCGCCGGGCGAGCCCACCCTCGATGACCTGCGCGAACGCAGGGAAGATCGGGTTCTCCAGCTCGGGGACGACGAGGCCCACCAGGCCGGCGCTGCGGCGCCGCAGCCGCGCCGGGCGCTCATAGCCGAGCACGTCCAGCGCGGTGAGCACCGCCTGTCGGGCGGCGTCGCTGACCCCGGGCTTGTCGTTGAGCACGCGGCTGACGGTGGCCTCGCTGACGCCCGCCTGCTGCGCGATGTCGGCAAGGGTGGCCATGCGGCAAATGAAACCCGTTCGACACGAGATCTGCAAGTGATAACAGTCTGGTTGCAAGGTCTTCCATTTCTTGCAAGCCCGTTGCTAGTGTGCCAGGTGGCCTAGCCACCCGACCGAAACCCTAGGAGCATCCATGCGTCGCCTCTCGGCCCTTGTCGGCGCCGCCGCGCTCGCCCTCTCTGTCGCAGCATGCGGCGGGGGCGACGACGGCGGGTCGACCACCTCGTCCTCTTCTCCTGCTGAGTCCAGCACCGTCGACCCGGCCACCTTGTCGGCCGAGCTCACCTGGTGGGACACCTCGGACCCGACCAACGAAGGTCCGGCGTTCCAGGAGCTCATCGCGAAGTTCAACGAGACCTACCCCAACGTCAAGATCAACTACCAGTCCGTCCCGTTCGCCGAGGCCCAGAACAAGTTCAAGACTGCCGCGCAGTCCGGCTCCGGCGCTCCTGACATCCTCCGCGCCGAGGTCGCCTGGGTGCCCGAGTTCGCCTCGCTGGGCTACCTCTACGCCCTGGACGGCACGCCGCTCCTCGACGGCAACTACCTGCCGACGCCGCTCTCCAGCAACGTCTATGACGGCAAGACCTATGGCGTCCCGCAGGTCACCGACACCCTCGGCCTGATGTACAACAAGAAGCTGTTCGCCAAGGCCGGCATCGACACCCCGCCGACCACGTGGGACGAGGTCGCGGCCGACGCCAAGCTGCTCAAGCAGAAGGCCAAGGTCGACGGCATCTACATCAACGCCGGTGGCTACTTCCTGCTGCCGTTCATCTATGGCGACGGCGGCGACCTGGTCGACACCGAGGCCCAGAAGATCCTCATCAACAGCCCCGAGGACGTCGCCGGCGTGACCGCCGCCCAGAACCTCGTCAAGAGCGGCGCGGCCGTCAAGCCCGACGCCAACGACTCCTACGGCACGATGATGACCCTCTTCAAGGAGGGCAAGGTCGCGATGATCATCAACGGCCCATGGGAGGTCGCCAACATCGACGCCGACCCCAAGTTCGGCGGCTTCGACAACCTCGGCATCGCACCGGTCCCGGCCGGCTCCGCCAGCCCGGGCGCCCCGGTGGGTGGCCACAACTACGTGATCTACTCAGGCATGGACGAGGCCAAGGCTGACGCCGCGATCGCGTTCGTCCAGTTCATGAGCAGCGCCGAGTCCGAGGCGTTCATCGCCGACAAGCTCGGTCTGCTCCCCGGCAACGCCGACGCCTATGACCTGATCGCCGACAACGCCAAGGTCGCCGCGTGGAAGCCGGCGCTCGACGTGGCCAAGGCCCGGCCGTGGATCCCCGAGGGTGGTCTGTTCTTCGCTCCGCTCGACACGATGGCCACCCAGGTGCTCATCCAGGGCGTGGCCCCGCAGAAGGCGCTCGACGAGGCCGCCGCCACCTTCAAGTCCGACGTGGTCCCCGACTACTCCGAGTGAGCATCGGTCACCACTGCTGAACACCTGCTGTCGGGGGTCGGGCCCACCCCGGCCCCCGACGGCCGTTCCACCCGACGACGATCTTTGGCACAGTGAGCCGCATCGTCGTTGCTCGGGCCGCCGCCGATCCAGCGAGGGCCCGCCCTCTCGAGGAACCGGAGTTGTGATGACGTCGTTGGACGCGCTTCCCGACGAGGAAGCCACCGCCGGCTCGCGCCGCCCCCAGAAGGACCCCGGCCTGCTGCGCCGCAGCTGGGACCGCAACTGGTTCGCGTGGGCGATGGTGGTCCCCACCGTGCTCGTGCTCGGTGTGCTCGTGCTCTATCCCCTGGTCCAGGGGGTCTATCAGTCCTTCACCAACCTCAACGAGGGCAACCAGCAGTCCGAGATCTGCACCAAGGTCCTGGGCGGCGGCACCACGTGTGAGCCCAACCCTGACCGGGCGTCGTTCGTCGGCTTCGACAACTACGTCAGGATCCTCACCGGTGACACCGGGCACTTCTGGCTCCAGTTCACCAACACCATCGTGTGGACCTCGGTGTGTGTCTTCTTCCACTACACGATCGGCCTGGGCCTGGCCATCCTGCTCAACCGCAACTTCAAGGGACGCAGCATCTATCGGGTCCTGTTGATCGTCCCCTGGGCGGTGCCGGCGTTCGTGTCGGCGTTCGCCTGGCGCTTCATGTTCAACGCCCGCTTCGGGGTCATCAACGCCGTGTTGGATCAGATCGGCCTGGATCCAGTCGACTGGACCGCGCACCGGTGGACTTCGCTGTTCACCGCCATCGTCACCAACGTGTGGCTCGGTGTTCCGTTCATGATGGTGGCGATGCTGGGCGGCCTCCAGTCGATCAACAACGACCTCTATGAGGCCGCCTCGATCGACGGCGCGACCGGCTGGCAGAAGTTCCGCAACATCACCATGCCGGGGCTCCGGCCGGTCTCCGCGACCGTGATCCTGCTCGGCACGATCTGGACGTTCAACATGTTCCCGATCATCTTCTTCGTCACCGGCGGCCAGCCGGCCGGCCAGACCGAGATCCTCGTGACCGGCGCCTATCGTGCGGCGTTCGAGGGCCTGCGCAACTACTCGCTCGCCGCGACCTATGGCGTGCTGATCTTGTCCATGCTCGTCGTCTTCGCCTCGATCTATCGTCGGGCGCTGCGCAGCCAAGGGGAGGTGTGGTGATGACGTCCACCTCGACGTCGGTCCCGCCCGGCAGCTCATCGAAGGTCCTGGCCGGCGAGCGGCTGACACCGCCCAAGCCGCGTCGCGAGCGCAGCATCGGCGCCTCGATTGCCCTCCACACGACCCTGGTCGTCGCGGTCTTCATCGCGCTGTTCCCGGTCGTCTGGGTGGCGCTGAGCTCGCTCAAGCCGCAGGTCTACATTCAGCGCTCGACGACAAACCTGGTTGACCACCCGACGCTGGAGAACTACAAGCACGTCCTGTTCGACACCAGCTTCCCGACCTGGTTCCTCAACTCGATCGTGGTCGCGGCGTTCACCATGGTGATCGGCATCTTCATGTCCGCCACCGCCGGCTATGCCATGGCCAGGTTCAACTTCGCCGGCAAACGCGGGCTGATGTGGCTGTTCCTCATCACCCAGATGTTCCCGGTCGCGATCCTGATCGTGCCGATCTACACGATCATGGCCGACCTCGGGCTCATCGACCACAAGCTCAGCCTGATCATCGCCTACTGCTCGACCGCGGTGCCGTTCTGCGCCTGGATGATGAAGGGCTACTTCGAGACGATCCCGCGCGAGCTCGACGAGGCGGCGGCGCTCGACGGGCTGGGGCCGTTCGCGACGTTCTGGCGGGTGATCCTTCCCCTGGCGCGGCCGGGCATCGCGGTGACGGCGTTCTATACCTTCCTCACCGCCTGGGGTGAGGTCGCCTATGCGATCGCGTTCATCCAGTCCGACAAGAACCTCACCCTCGGGGCGGGGCTCCAGCAGTTCGTGCCGCGGTACAACCCGCAGTGGGACCTGCTGACGGCCGGTGCGATCCTGATCGCCATCCCGGCGGGCGTGGTGTTCTTCTTTGCCCAGAAGCACCTCGTCGCCGGTCTCACCGCGGGTGGCACCAAGGGCTGAGGTCGGGCAGGATCGCCGCATGCCGTCGTACGTCGCGTTCCTGCGCGCCATCAACCTGGGACCGACCCGCAAGTTCCCCAAGGCCGACATCGTGGCCGCGGTGGAGTCGACCGGGGCGACCGGGGTGGAGACCTATATCAACACCGGCAACGTGCGGCTGACCACGACGCTGCGCTCGCGCGCCAAGGTCGAGGCGACGCTCGAGGCGGCGTTCGCCGCTGACCGGGGTTTCGAGGTGCCGACGATCGTGTTCACCCCGGCCGAGCTGCGCGGGGTCGTCGCCGACGTCGACGAGCTGTGGGCCGAGCATGGGGAGCCCCTGGCCCACGCGGTGACCCTGTTCAAGCAGCCGCCGCCCACCGACGCGGTGGCGGCCGTAGAGTCGCTCGACCTCGGCGACCGCGCGGTCGTGAGGGGTCGCGCGGCCCACGTGATGCTGCTGAAGAACCTCCACGAGTCCAAGCTGCTGACGAGCAAGCAGTTCGCTGCGCTCGGGCAGGGCACCGCGCGCTATGCCACGGTGCTGCGCGAGGTCACCGACCGCTGGTGCTGAGGCGCGAGCGTCGCCGACCCCGGGCGCGGGCGATCGTCACTCGGCCCAACGGGGCGTCGGGACGCCGTCGATCCCGAACCGCGGCTGGCGCCGCTCGGCGATCGCGCGGATCCCCTCGGCGACGTCCTCGCTGCCCAGCAGGATGCTGTGACTCGTGCGTTCCCGGTCGAGGGTGTCCTCGAGGTCACCGAGGGTGGCGGCGTTGATCGCGCGCTTGGTCGCCGCATAGACCAGGGCCGGCCCGCACTGGAGGCGGTCGACGACGCGCCCGACGGCCGCGGTGAACTCGCCGTCAGGGACCACCTGGGTCACCAGGCCGGCGTCGCAGGCCTCGACGGCCGACAGGTGCTCGCCGAGCAGTGCCATCCGCATGGCGCGGATGCGGCCCGCCGCGGCGGCGATGGTCGCGGTCGCACCGCCGTCGGCCATCAGGCCGACCCGCTGCTGGGCCAGCACGAACGACGCCGACTCGGCGGCGATGACGATGTCGGCGGCGAGGGCGATGGAGCAGGCCAGCCCCGCCGCGACGCCGTTGACGGCGGCGACGACCGGCTTGTCGAGGCGGGTGATGGCCCGCACGACGCGATTGGCGCGATCGGCGGCGGCCACGTCGAAGTGATCCGCCGCGCCCGGGCCAGAGATGTCGGCGCCGGTGCTGAACGCCAGGCCGGTGCCGGTGAGGACGACGATCTTGACGCCTTCCTGGGACGCGGCGTCCTCGAAGACCTCGGCGAGCCGGTCAGCCATGCCGGCGGACAGCGCGTTGAGCGCCCCGGGCCGGTCCAGCGTCACCCAGAGGGCGGCGCCGACCCGGCGGATGTCCAGGGCGGTCATGTTCTCAAGCAATGTCGACTCCTGCCGTCTGCATCTCGTCCAGTGCCTTGCTGGTGGTCTCGGGGGCGACGCCGGCGCAGAGCCCGGTGAGCAGCCTGACCGAGAACCCCTCGGTCGCAGCATCGAGCGCGGTCGCACGGACGCAGTGATCGGTCGCCAGCCCGCACACGTCGACGTCGGTCACCTCGTGGGCCCGCAGCCACTCGGCCAGCCCGGCCCCGCCGGCCTCGTGGCCCTCGAAGCCGGAGTAGGCCGCCGCGTGGTCGCCCTTGAGAAAGATCGCGTCGAAGGGCTGGGGGTCGAGGTTGGGATGGAACGCCTCACCGTCGCTCCCGACCCGGCAGTGCACCGGCCAGGAGTCGACGAAGTCGGGCTCGCGGGCCCAGTGGGCGCCCGGGTCGATGTGGTGGTCCTTGGTGGCCACGACGACGGCGTAGTCGGGTGCCTCGGGGTCCTGGCGGGTCCAGTGGTGGAGCAGCACCCCGATGTCGTGGGCGACCTGGGCGCCGCCGGCGACGGGGAGCGACCCGCCCTCACAGAAGTCGTTCTGCACGTCCACGACGATCAGCGCGCGCTTCATGCATCGACCCTAACCTCCGGCGACCTCCGACGTGGACAACCGATCGGACATCCATGGCACTGCGATCTCCAAGAAGGTGTCCCACAGGTCCCAGGTGTGGTCGCCGGGGCGGAAGTCGACCGTCACGTCGTGGCCTGCCCCCCGGGCCCGCTCGACGAACGTGACGTTGCCGGGGTGGAGCCGGTCCTCCGTGCCGCACCCGATCCACAGTCTCGGCAGGCTGTCCTGGTCGAGCAGCGTCAGCAGGTCGTCCCCCGGTGGCAGGGCGCCGCCGAAGACCCGGTCCTTGACCTCCTCCCGATCGGGGCGGTCCAGGGTCAGGGCCAGGTCGAGCACGCCGGAGAAGCTCGCGGCCGCTGCGAACCGCTCGGGGTGGCGCAGGGCGAGCTTCATGGCGCCGTACCCACCCATCGAGAGCCCGGCGACATAGGTCGACGTCGGGTGCTGGGTGAGCCCGAAGAAGTCGCGCGTCACAGCGGGGAGCTCCTCGGAGACGAACTCCCAGTAGCGATGCCCGTGCACCTCGTCGGCATAGAAGCTCCGCGCCACCGCGGGCATGACCAGCGCCAGCCCGGCCTGCTCGGCGTACCTCACCGCGCTCGTCCACCGCAGCCAGGCCGTGTGGTCGTCGGAGAGGCCGTGGAGGAGGAAGAGGACCGGCGGGTCGGCCGGCCGCTCGACCGCCACCTCACCGTCGTCCAGCTCGCGCTCCAGCTCCGGCAGCACCACGGTCATCGACGTCCCCATCCGGAGGGACGCCGAGAAGAAGTCACACGTGATCAGCGCCATGCGGGCCACTGTAGGCGTGACGGTTCATCAAGGTAGGCGGGCGAACCCTCACTTACCGTGCGGAGTTCACCGAGGTAGGTGCGGGTTGACCTACCTACCTTGATGAACCGTCACCACGTCAGCCCCCCACATGCACCGTCTCGATGACCGGGTCACCCTTCGACATCTGGCGGGCCACGAGGGGCAGCTCCTGGCGGGAGGCGACGTGGCGGTCACGGGCGGCGGCCAGGGGCTCGCGGCCGACGACCTCGCCGGAGCGTACGAGCGGGACGAGCAGCGTCCGGTCGTCGGCGTCACCGTCCGGGGCCTCGCCGATCCCGATCACCTCGGCCTCGGCCACACCCTGGGCGTTGCGCCGGCGCAGGGCGTACTTCCGGCCGCCGATCGAGATCTTGTCGGCGCTCTTCTTGGCCACCGAGACCATCCTCCCGGCGTCGTCCTCGCGGGCGACCAGCTTGTAGACGAAGCCTGACGTCGGGTGTCCCGACCCGGTGACCAGCTCGGTGCCGACGCCAT
>JAGQUE010000307.1:0-6234 GCA_020438665.1 Nocardioidaceae bacterium
CCGGCCATGTTGTGCTGGATGTAGGCCGCCCACGCCGCGTCCAGAGCGGCGTCATGGTCGGCGAGCTCCGACAGCGTCGCCTCCCGCTCGGCCTGGTCGGTGGCATAGCCGATCTCGAGCACGTGGTTCTTGGCCTCGGAGAGGTTGAGCCTGACGTTGCCCAGCTGGTCGATCGCCACCAGGCTGTTGACGTCGAGGTCGTCGATCCGGGCCTGGGCGCCGGCGAGTCGGGTGATGCCCAGCACCCCAGCGCCGACGACCAGCGAGGTCATCACCAGGAACGCGATCATGAGCTTGCGCCCGGTCGGCATGTCGTGCAGGAGGGACATGAGGCGGCTGCGGTTAGCAGAAGGCACGGGTCGGTCACTTTCAGAGATGGTCGGCCCGACGAGGCCGACAGCGGGATGTCCGGACAAGACATCGGCAAGGCTTTCTCGCACGATAGGGTGATTAATGAGATCTTCGTCATGCGGCCGTTTACGATGGTCGCCATGAGTGCAGCGGCCCAGGACATCCGGTTCTGCCGGTCGGCCGATGGCACCCGCATCGCCTATGCGATCCACGGCTCCGGGCCGGCGCTGGTGCTGGACGCGTGCTGGCTCTCCCACCTCCAGTACGACTGGCAGAGCCCCGTGTGGCGCCACTACCTGACCGAGCTGGGCAGGTTCGCCACCGTCATCCGGTTCGACGAGCGCGGGCACGGGCTGTCCGATCGCGACCTCGCCGACTTCTCCCCCGCGGCGCGCCTGGCCGACCTGGAGGCCGTGGTCGACGACGCCGGGCTCGAGCGGTTCGCCCTGATGGCGATGGCCCAAGGCGGGCCGATCTCGATCGAGTACGTCGCGCGCCATCCCGAGCGGGTGACCCGGTTGCTGCTCTATGGCAGCTATGCCAGCGCTCTTGGCAACGCCACCGACGACGAGAAGCAGCTCGACGCAGCGTTCGAGGCCCTCATCAAGGTCGGCTGGGAACGTCCGACACCGGAGTTCCGTCGCGTCTTCACCTACCAGATGATCCCGGGAGCGACCGAGGAGCAGATGCGCTGGCTCGACGAGCTCCAGCGCGAGGCGGTCACCGCCGACATCGCCGTGGCCTCGCGCCAGCAACGCAAGCTCGCGGACGCGAGTGAGCTGCTGGCCCGGTTGGAGCTTCCCACCCTGGTCCTGCACGCGCTCGAGGACCACATGAACCCGTTCCACGAGGCGCGTTATCTCGCCTCGCACATCCGCGGCGCCAGGCTTGTCGCCCTGGAGAGCAGCAACCACATCCTGCTCGAGGACGAACCCGCCTGGCCGGTCTTCGTGCGTGAGGTCGAGCAGTTCGTGACCGCGGACCGCGGGGCGTCGCCCCCTGCGGGGCCCGGGCTCGAGTTGCTCACGAACCGAGAACGCGAGGTCCTCGAGCTGGCCGGCCGCGGCCTCGACAACGAGGCGATCGCGACCGAGCTCACCCTCAGCGTCCGCACGGTCGAGCGCCACCTGCAGAACGTCTATCTCAAGCTCGGGCTGCAGGGGAAGAACGCCCGGGCGGCTGCGCTGGCCATACTCCTCGGCGGCCGCTGACCGCTACGCGCTGTCCCCCACTCGCGGGCCTGGGGCCGCGCGCCAGCCTGCGCGTCAGCGCCGACGCCCCCACCCCGTGCCGGTTCCTAGCGTGCTCAGCACACCAACTCCAGGAGGAACCCACCATGACCACCACTGTCACCGACGCCGCCGCGGACCAGGCACTCAAGGCCCGCCATCGCGCAATGTGGGCCCTCGGCGACTATGCCGCGATCGCCAACGACCTGATCTCCCCGCTCGGCGACCTGCTCGTCGAGGCCGTGGGCATCGGGCCGGACACCGTCGCGCTGGACGTCGCCGCGGGAACCGGCAATGTCGCGATTCCGGCTGCCCGCCGGGGCGCACGCGTCGTCGCCACCGACCTGACTCCCGAACTGCTGGAGCGTGGCCGGCGGACCGCCGAGACCGAGGGGCTCACGTTGACGTGGCGCGAAGCCGACGCCGAGGCGCTGCCCTGCCAGGACGGCGAATACGACGCCGTCGTCTCGTGCGTCGGCGCCATGTTCGCGCCCCACCACCAGGCGGTCGCCGACGAGATGCTGCGCGTCACCCGGTCGGGCGGCACGATCGGTCTGGTGAGCTGGACCCCCGAGGGCTTCATCGGCCAGATGTTCGCCACGATGAAACCGTTCGTGCCGGCGTCGCCGTCGGGCGCCCAGCCGCCGCCGCTCTGGGGACACGTCGACCACGTGACGGCCCTGTTCGGCGACCGCGTCACCAACCTCCGCGCCCGCCAGGAGACGCTGCCGGTGGCCGCGTTCGAGAGCGGAGCCGCCTTCCGCGACTACTTCAAGGCCCACTACGGCCCGACGATCGTGGCCTACCGCGGCCTGGCCGACGACCCGGAGCGCGTCGCCGAGCTGGACTCGCTGCTCGCGCAGCTCGGCGACGACCACCTCGTCGACGGCGTCATGCACTGGGAGTACCTGCTGCTCACCGCCACGAAGGCCTGAGCGGCCCGAAGCCCCGCCGCATCGTGACGCAACCGAGGCTGGTCTGTGACCCTCGGTGCGGCGTGGGCTCCCTAGGGTCGCTGGGCATGTGGATGGTGACCGGCGGCAACGGACGGCTCGGGCGTGCCATCGTCGAGCACCTGGTCACCATCGTCGACCCGGGCGAGGTCGCGGTCGGCGTCCGCGACCCCCAGATCGCCAGCGGGCTGGGCCGACTCGGTGTCGAGGTACGACGGGCCGACTTCGAGGACGCCGCAGCGATGCGAACGGCGTTCGACGGGATCGAACGCATGGTCCTCGTCTCCACCAACGCGATGCCGCACACCACGCGCTACCGCCATCTCCAGGACGCCACCGACGCCGCCCTGCGCGCCGGGGTCGACTCGATCGTCTATACGAGCCTCATCACGACCGCGCCCGAGGCGATCGGGGACGTCCACCGCCTCTCCGAGCACTATCTGCGCCGCAGCGGCGCCCGGGTGACGCTCCTGCGCCACCCGCTCTATCTGGAGAGCTTCGTGGACGACCTCGTCGGCGAGCCGAGCGTCGAGGCGGTCAGCGACGGGCCGATCAACGCAGCCTGGCGGGACGACCTGGCCGAGGCAGCGGCCAGGGTGCTGGCCGACGACGCGCGCCTCGAGGTCTATGACTTCACCGGCCCCACGGCCTGGCGGATGAGCGACCTGGCGGCCGAGATCGAGCGTCAGCAGGGCCGACCGATGCCGTTCCGCCGCCTCAGCGAGCACGACTTCCTGCGGCACGCGGCCGGTGAGGGGGCCCCGGACTTCCTGCGCCAGATCCTGCTCGACCTCCAGCACACGATCGAGGCCGGCGGCTTCGCGCACGTGACCGACGACCTGGCGCGGGTGCTCGGTCGGCCGCCCCGGTCGATGCCCGACCGGGTGGCTCAGCTCTCGGCGCTGGCCGCGTCCACCGGCTGACAGGCCAGGTCGACCATCACCAGGCTGAGGTGGCTCGGCTCGTCCGCCACCACGGCGTGGCGGTCGCCGGGCGCCAGATAGACGACGTCACCCGAACGCATCGCGTGCTCCGCGCCGGCCACGGTCAGCCGTACGGCACCGTCCAGGAGCTGTACGACGACGGCGCGCGGCGAGGAATGGTCGGTCAACCTCTCACCCGCGTCGAACGCGAACACCACGACGCGCAGCGCAGGGTTGTCGACCACCACCCTCGAGGTCGTGGCGCTCGCGGCCACGGGCAGGGCGGCGATCAGGTCGGTGACCGCCAGCGAGGTCGAGACATCCGTGGGCGTCGTCACCGCTCACCACCGGTGCGTGGGGCCAACGGGTCGGCCGCACGCGCCGCCACGTCGGCGTCGCTGCAGAAGCCCGTCAGCTTGCGCTTGAGACACAACAGCCCCAGCAGCGAGCCGTCATCCGCCACGACGGCGAGGCGCCGCTGCCCGCGGGAGACCAGCAGCTCGCACGCGTCCTGCAGGGCCATGTCGGGTCCCACCGTGCGCCCCAGCAACGAGGCGCGCTCGATCGCGGGGCCGTCGTCCGGCGCCTCCGGAGGCAGGTCGGAGCGGACAAGTGTCCCGACGAGCCGCCCCTCCGCGGTGATGAGCAGCATGTGGACGTGGTCGTCGGCGAGCGCAGCCCGAGCCTGTGCGACGGTCGCCTCCGGCGGCATGGTCTTGGGCCAGCGCACCACCACGTCGAGGATCGTGCGTCCCGGCGTTCGCGTCACGAGCCCACCCGCTCCCAGCCTCGCCTGGTGGGCCGGTTGCCCAGTTGCAGGTCTCGGGAACGGTAGACGATATAGGGCCGTGTCAGATAGCCCAAGGGCGCCGAGAACACGTGGACCAAGCGGGTGAAGGGCCAGAGCGCGAACAGACCGAACGCGACCAGCGCGTGCAGCTGGAAGCCGATCGGGGCATCCCCCATCAGGTCCGGCCGCGGCTGGAAGGCCAGGAACGACCGATACCAGACCGAGACACCCTCGCGGTAGTTGTACTCCCCGCCCAGCGAGAAGATCGACCCGGCGATGGTGTTCCACATGCCCAACGCGATCGCGGCGGCGAGGAAGGCATACATGACCTTGTCCATGGGCGTGGTCGCCGAGAAGACCGGGCCCACCGTGCGCCGGCGATAGATCAGGATGACTAGGCCCAGCACAGCCGCGACCCCCGAGAGCATCCCACCGACCACGGCGACGACGTGATAGGTGTGGTCGCCGATCCCGGCCGCCTCCGTCCACGACCGCGGCACGAACAGCCCGATGATGTGACCGCCCACGACCCCGAGCATCCCGAAGTGGAACAGCGGTGAGCCCAGCCGGAGCAGCCGGTCCTCATAGAGCTGGGACGAGCGGGTCGTCCAGCCGAACTTGTCGTAGCGGTAGCGCCAGACGTGGCCGACCGCGAAGGTGGCTAGGCACAGGTAGGGGACGATGACCCACAAGAAGGTGTTCACTGCGGAGCTCCGATGGGAATGCTGGTCGCGATGACAGGGTCGGTGCCATAGGGCTCGAGGCCGACCTCCTCGGCGGGAGGTCCCTGCTCGACCAGCCGGCGCACCGCGTCGGCCTCCTCACCCTGCAGCGCCGGCAGCGTGTCGCAGACGGCGACGACCGCGCCCAGCCACGGCGAGCCCGTGCCGCGGCCCTCGGACCTCTCCCAGCCCGCGAGCGCGAGGCGCAGCATCTCCAGCCCGGCCCGGTGGTCGAGCAGCAGCCGCCAGGCGCCGTCAGCATCGACGGTGGCGCCGAACTGGAGGACGGCGCACAGGTGGTCGGGCAGCTCCTCGGCGTCCTCGTCCCACTGCACGCCAGCCGCGCGGAAGGCCTGCTTGAACTGCACCAACGCGACCCCTCTGCGACGGGTGTCGCCATAGGCGAAATAGGTCAGGTAGAGCGCGCACTTGCGGGTGTGGTCGAACGTCGCGACGTACTCCTCCTGGAGGTCACGCAGCGACGTTGTCCGCAGGTGCTCGATGAGCGGCACCAGCTCGGCGTGCCCGGGCACGAGCGCCTCGACGCGGTCCAGCGACGCCACCAGCTCCGCGGTCGGATAGTCCAGCACTGCCGCGGCGGCTGCCCACGAACGCTCGACGCCGGCAGGACGGGCGTGGCTGCGGGCCGACCGGAACATCAGGCACCCGCCTTCTGCTGGTCGTCCCCCGCCGGCGGGAACAGCCCGTCGGGCGTGCCGCGACCGTCCCAGTTGAGCAGGTTGACGCGGCCCGCCTTGGATCCGCCGCCGACGAGCTCGTCGGAGGTCTGCCGGTTCTGGAGCATCTGGAAGTTCTCGACCGCCACCGGCGTGGGATAGCCGGAACCCTCGCCGAAAACGTCCTGCTGCCCGCCGCCGTAGTCGCTGACCGGGCAGTCCGTGGCCAGCTCCTCCAAGGCATGGGCCTGCTCGGCGTGCGCCGGCGGGATGACGTAGCGCTCGCCGTACTTGGCGATCGCCAGCAGGCGGAACATCTCGTAGAGATCCTCCTCGGACATGCCGACGGAGGCCGGGATGCTCGGATCGCCGTCGCGCCCCAGGTTGAGGTCGCGCATATAGGAGCGCATCGCGGCGAGCTTGCGGAGCACCCGGTCGACCGGGGCGGTGTCCCCGGCCGTGAACAGGTTGGCGAGGTATTCGACGGGGATGCGCAGCGTGTCGATGGCCGCGAACAGGTTGCCGCGGTCCTCCGCGTCGTGGCCGGTGTCGCGCACGACGTCGACGACCGGCGACAGCGGCGGGATGT
>JAGQUE010000307.1:6261-6408 GCA_020438665.1 Nocardioidaceae bacterium
GGTGCAGCGGCAGCGCCACCTCGTAGCGGTTGATCAGCTTCCAGACCGGCGATCTGCGGGCGGCCTCGACCCAGTCGCCCGGGATGCCGGCCCGCTCCGCCTCGCGGCGTACGTCGGGGTCGTCCGGGTCGAGGAAGCAGGCCCGCT
>JAGQUE010000308.1 GCA_020438665.1 Nocardioidaceae bacterium
CCGCGCCGGGGTCCGGGCTGCTCGACGGGGTGCAGCGCCCGGATCTGCTCACGCAGGGCCGCGGCGCCCGAGCTGGTCGCGTCGGGGTCCAGTCCGGTGATCCGGGCGTGGGCCGCACGGTCGGCCAGGTCGTCGAGGCGGGCGTCGAGCCCGTCGTCATGGGGCGAGCGCTCGCGGCGACGCCCGCGTGTCGCCGCGGGCGCCGGCGCCACCTTCGGGGAGTCGTCCCCACCCGGACCGGCGACGTGGTGCGGAGCGCTGTTGCCGGCCAGGTCGACGGTCCAGGCGCGGAAGGAGTAGCTGCGGCCATAGCGCAGCCACGGCAGCGTCAACGGCTCGATCCGGCTGGTCGTGGCGACCGGGTTCACCGGATCCGGGTCGGGGTTCGGTGCGTCGACGACGACCTCGTCACCACCCTGGTGCACCACCACCTTGCCGGGGCGGGGCACTGACAGCGACCAGCCCTCCCACCCGGCGAGCACCTCGTGGGCGTAGTACAGCGCGTCGGGGGACTGCCCGTCGGCGTCCTCCGCCCGGGCCAGCGCAGCGCCCTGCAGGAAGCCGGTGTCGGCGGCGTCGGACAGCACCATGCCGGCACCGTCCACCTCGACGTCGATGCGGCGCCGGTGGAGCGAGTGCCACTGTGCGGAGACGTCGTCCCACACCTCCAACCGCAGCCCGCGGGCCAGTGCCTCGATGGTCTGCGGTGGCGCCTTGCCGGCGAGCAGGTCGAGGTCGCGGGAGGGGATGTCGGCCAGCTGCTCCTGGAGGTGGTCGGAGCGGTCGACCCGGGCCACGGCCAGGCCGCTGGCCCGCAGGCCCGGGGGTGCCGAGGTCACGGCGTCGCCGTTGAGCTCGGTGGCCAGCATCCGCGGCAGGGTGCGGACGTACTGCTCCAGCTTGAGCGCCGAGGCGTCCGGGTCCAGGTCGAGCACGCGGTAGCGCTCCTCGTCCCCCAGCCGCAGCATGCCGCGGTGGTGGTCACCGCTCGCCGAGGCGGCCCAGAAGCCGTGCCCGTCCACGACGCAGGACGTCCGGGGTTGTGCGGGAACGGGGTTGGCCAGGCCCGGCACCGTCACGGTCGCCGCGATCTCGGTCACGCCGGCGAGCGCGTCCACATCGTCGACGTGCAGATCGATGACCAGCCCCAGCCGACGCAGCAGCGGAGAGAGGTCGCCGATCATGCCGACGCGCTCGTGGAAGTCGGGGACGGGCTTGACGACCGGGGCGCGGGTTGCGCCGGGGACGGGCTCGGCGCGGTACGAGCGGTCGGCCCCGGGCCGCTGGTAATAGCGGCGGGCACGGTGGACATCCGCGGTGAGGCCGATCAGTGGCTGGTCGTCGGCACCACCCGGGTCGTGCCGCCCGCCGCCGGTGACGTCGTCCAGGAAGTTCGTCGCCCACTCGTCGATGTCCACCTCGTCGCCCAGGAGCAGGTCGAGCGGGAGGCGCCGCTCGAACTGACCGAGCCCGATCGCACCGAGCAGCAGCCCGGTGAGGGCGTTGCCGCCGACCGGAGGGGAATCCACCGGGGAGGAGAACAGGGCCCCGGCGTGGGCGAGCAGCGCGTGCTGCTGCATCCGGTGAGCGGGGAAGCTGCGCCACTCCAGGCTGGCAGGGTCGGCGGTCTGCCAGGCCCGGACGGTCAGCTTCTCGGGGAAGACCCGCGGCCACACCGCCGTCTCGAGCACGCCCAGCAGCGGGGTGGCCGGGATCGGGTGCGCCACCCCGCCGACGTACCCGACCAACGCGACCTCGGCGCCGAGGAGCTCGGAGGTCCAGTCCGAGACGTGCGCGAAGTCGCCCAGCACCCCCTCGGCACCGTCGGGGGTCAGCCGGTGGCTGACGAACAGCGACACGTGGACCTGCTGGTCCGGGTCGGCGGTGCGGGGAAGGGCGGTGACGAGGAAGGACTCGGTGACCATGTCAGGCTCCCGCGAAGGCGCCGCAGTAGTCCGACCACGCGGCGGGGATGTGGGTGAGCGGGGTGCCGTCCTCGGGCACGCCCAGGATCTGGGCCAGGGTCGGGTCGCCGTTGGAGCCGGCCAGCTGGCGCTCGCAGCTGATCTGGACCGAGGCCGAGAAGAACAGCACCTCGACCTCGACGGTGATCGACGCGCGGCCGACCATCTTGCCGGTGTCGAAGTCATAGGTCAGCGACAGCTCGAGGGTGATCGACGCCGAGATGAGGCCGAGCACGTCGACCGCGCCGCGGATGCGGAAGTAGCCGGTCAGGGATCCCTCGTCACCCTCCAGGCGCAGATAGACGCCCACCATCACCGAGACCGAGCCCGAGGCGACGCCGAAGTCCAGCGACAGCGAGGCGCCCGCCTCGAGGGCCATCTCCAGCATGACCAGGCCCTTGGGGGAGAGCCGCAGCCCGACGAACCCGCCGCCGCCGATCGCCATCACCGTCAGCCGGAACGGCTTCTCCCGGGTGCAGAAGTTGAAGCCAACGGTGAGCGCGTCCCCGAGGAACGGGACCCTCACGTCGGCGCCCAGGCTGATGTTCTCGAGGCTGAAGACGCCGATCGCGAGGTTGGGCAGTGCCAGGTCGAAGCCGGCGGTGACGCCATCGGCCGCGACGTCCACATAGGGCGGGTCGGAGAAGCCGTCGAAGGGGATGAGCTCCTGCAGCGTCTCGATGAAGCCCAAGATCCCCTGCCACTGCATCCCGGTGAAGACGACGTCGACCTCGGGCTTGCGGCCCGCTGGGGCGTGGAACGCCAGCCGGTCGAACCGCATCGTCAGGAGCGTCGCACCGGGGAAGAGGTTGAGCCCGAAGTCGCGCAGCTCCGCGAGCACGTCGACCCCGACACCCTCGGCACCCGAGGCCCGCGCCTCCACCGAGAGCAGGAAGCCGTCGTCCGGGACGAAGAACAGCGCCTGGTCGTCGCTCGCGCCGTCGGGGAAGTTCTTCATCGTCGGTCGCCACTGGAAGCGGGCCCGGACGGTCATGCTGGCGGGGTCGATGCCGTTGACGAAGTCGGCGATCCCGGCGATCGTGTCGGCGACCGCCGCCGCGTCGAGGACGGGGCGCAGGGCACCGACCAGCCGTTCCAGCGGCGCCTTCACCGACGCCGGCATCGGCAGGTCGGCCACCGCGGTGCCGAGCGAGCCGACGAACCCGGACAGGTCGTCGAGGAGGGCGGCGACTGCGGCGGTGACCGTGGCCAGGTCGCTGGGCTCGTCCAGCGCCATCAGGGTGTCCAGCGCCGCGGTGAGGTCGGTGACCGCCTGGCTCACCCCGGCCTGGACCGCCGCCACCGCCGCGTGGGCCTGGTCGGCCTGCTGCTGGAGCACCGCGGTGGGCGCGCTCGCGGCGTCGTCCTGGAGCCGGGTGACCGCCGCATCGACCCCGGCCACCAGGTCCTCCAGGTCGGCCAGCAGCGCGGCGATCCGGTCCAGCTGCTCGGTGACGAAGCGGGGCGCCTTGTCGAGGCCGGCCAGGGCCAGCACATCGGTCAGGTCGAAGAGCCCGAACAGCTTGGGGAGGACGCCGGCCAGGAACTTGGTGGGATCGAAGTCGAGTCCCGGTTGGGTGGGGCTCACCACGGAGGTGATGTCGCCGACGATGCCGATGGTGCGCGACAGGCCCTCGACCGGGAGGTCCGGCTGGACGAAGCCGCCGGCCCGGTCGGTGCCGCCTCCGAACGAGATGCTCGCCGGCGTGGTCAGCCTCAGCAGCACCTGGCCGACCTGGTTGGCGCCGGTAAAGCCGTCGGCCAGGTAGGGGTCGGCGTAGGACACGGTGACCGGGCCGGCGCTCGGAGCCAGGTGCTGCATCGCCGGGACGACCAGATCGGCGTCGCCCAGCCGAGGCGTGGCGGTGCCGACCTGGGCGGTGCCGTCGAGCCGCAGCGTGACCACCTCATAGGCGGTGTCACCCGGCACCGCGGCGGGCGCCAGCGCGACCACCTGGCCGTCACCCGGGACCGCGCGGTCGGGATCGCCGCGGTAGGTGGTCTCGACGTCGGCTCGCTCGGCGGCGCTCTCCATCGTCTCGGAGACCGCGAGCAACGGTGCCCGCAGGATCACCCGGCGGCCCTCGTGGTCCAGGCAGTCGAGCAGGAAGCGGAAGCGGCCGCCGTCGACCATCGGCCAGAACAGGTCGTCGCCGTGTCCACCCACCTGTCCCGCCACGTTGGGCGGATAGGGCGGCGGGAGCTGGAAGTCGAGGTTCGGTGTCGTCGACGGCCGGATCCGGATCTGCTTGAACGGCCAGTCCCGGCCGTCGTAGGTCAGGACCGGGTCCCGCAGGGTGAGGAACTTGCGCTGGTAGAGCCGCGCCTGCGGGTTGGTGGCCGTCGTGACCTTGCGCTCGGTGATCGTCACCAGGTTGGCCCGGTGTCCGGTCGGGTAGAAGTAGTAGGGCTCCACCACTCGGACGTAGTAGTCGCGGCCGCTGGCCGCCTCGTGGTCCCAGGCGGTGATGATCTTGTCGGTGTGCCGATAGGGCGCGGAGTCCCACCGGCCGTGCAGGTCCAGCCACGCGCCGAGCGAGGACAGGTAGAGCCGGTCGGCGGTCACCGGCTGCGGCGGCGCGAGGGCGGGGTCGGCCGACTCGCGGACCAGCGCCTCGCGATCCTCGGCGGTGAGCGAGGCCAGGAACATGATCGGGTCGGGGGCCGGGTCTTCGAGGTCGCGGGCCCAGACGGCGCGCACCAGCTTCTGCGGGTCAGCGGTCTCGTCGATCGACACCGTGCCGTCCTCGGCCACTCGCCGTACGCCGAGGCGGCTGTGCCACAGCTCCACCCGGGTGGGGTCGTGGGCCCGGGACGGGTCGGGCGGCACCACCCGGGGCGTGGTGGCGTGGGTGAAGCCCTCCAGGACGCTCGGCGAGACGATCAGCCGGAACGGCGCCTCGATGGCGGTCTCGTCGGGCAGCGGTGCCCGGGGCTGCTGCCGGCGTGGCCGCACGATCGGCGGGTCGAACGTCAGCCCCCCGGGGCCGTCCAGGATGCCGCGTCGCCCCAACCCGGTGAGGTCGACCGCGCGCTCCTGGGCGAGCAGGGTGCGGGCCGTCCGCAGCGCGCCGGCTCCCCGCACCAGGTCGCGGGGTGAGACGGCCGGGGCCGCGGCTCCGGCCGCCGGTGCGAGCACCAGCCCGTCGCTGCCGCGCAGCAGCCGCAGCCCGCCCGGCAGCGTGACCACGCCGACGGCGTCGGCGAACGCGCCAGGGGTGAAGCGGCGCAGCATGGCTCGCGGCAGTGCCAGCGGCGCGACCCGCAGGGGCAGCCGCGACATGGCCTCCAGCAGTCCGGCGACGGCGACGGGGATCCGCTCCCCGGCGGGAACGTCGAAGACGAGCCGGGAGCCGTTGGCGGCCCGGACGGGGACGGGGACCGGCGACAGCGGGACCGGGAGCGGGCTGTTCGGCTCCGGCTCCGCGGCCTCATGGACGTGCTGGTAGGAGAAGCCGACCTCCAGGCGGGCGTCGTCGGCCTCGGGCTCCCACGCGACGTCGGCACCCTCGCCGACGGTGCGCAGCCCATAGCCCGTGACGTCCAGGACGACCAGGTCCTCGGGTCTGAGGACCCGGAGATGGTGGCTCGGTGCGGTGGTGGCTGCACGCGTACGTCGGCGCATCGTGACCTCCGCCGGGGCGGGTCGCGGGGTCCGAACCCCAGCCTCACGAGTAAAGCATCGTTGTGACCTGGCTCACAACGCCCCGCGAGGATCAGGGAGTCTCCCGCGGCTCACTCGAGGGCGGCATCGATCGCAGCGGCGACGTGGAGACGGGTGGTCGGGAACAGCGGACCAGCCGCGCCAGCACCTCCAGATAGGCGTCGCGTGACGACTCCTGGACGACGCCACGGCACAGCTCGTCATAGATCACCCGGTGGACCATCGCGCGGTCCGCCTTGGACGGCCATCCCGCCCAGCACCCCGATGGTCCGTACTCAGCTCATGTGGCTCAGCTGGGGCCACACGGCCGCCCAGCCGCCGATGGGTCCGGTGCAGACCCCGATCGGCATGCCCTGCTCCTCGTTGGCCACGGCCACGCCGTTGTCCAGTCGGCCCCTGACCCGACAGCTCTCGAAGAACTGCCGGGTCCAGTCGTACTCGGCACCCACCACGATCGCGATGTCGCGGCCCTCGGGCGGACGGCCCTCGTCAGCCAGCTGGTTGTGACCGCTGAAGACCGGCGGGAGGGCATAGTCGGGCCCGAAGCGCTCCAAGGCGCCGGCCTCCCCGTAGTTGGTGGCGAACAGCACGGCTCGGCCACGCTGGTCCGGCGGCAGGGCGGCGTACACGTCGGCGACCTGACGCACGTATGTCGGCCAGCCCACGCTGTCGCGGGCGGCTTGGTTGATCCCCGGGACGGGTGTGCGGCCGAGCATGGCCACGGGGATCACCGGCAGCGCGATGACGAGGCTGATCGCGGCATTGAGGGCCACCAGGCCGCCGACGAACCCGGGCCGCCAGGCACGCCCGCGCCACCAGTCGACGGTCGGGACGCAGCCGATCGCGAAGAGGGTGGCCACCATCGGGAAGGCGTACGTCGGCTGCGATCCCATCGCGAAGCAGATGATGACCAGCACCACGAACGCGGGCACGAGGAAGCGGACGGGCGCCCACTCCCGGCGCCGCCACAGCGCCACCAGCCCGGCGACCCACACGGGCGCGAGCGGCGGCCCAAGCATGAGCAGCAGCATCGGCCACATCACGATCCGCACCTCACCGCCGTTGTGCTCCGACAGCGCAGCGCCGAAGGTGAGCTGCGGAAACCCGTGTGTGGCCTGGTAGACGATCGTCGGCAGCCCGACCAGCGCGGCGATGCCCACGCCGGCCAGGACCGGCCGCGACACGACGACCCGCCGGTGGCCGACCAGCAGCAGACCCGCGGCCAGCGACGCCAGCAGGATCACGATGAGCAGCTTGTTGGCGAACGCAAGCCCGGTCAGGGCGCCGGCCAGCAGCCACCAGCGGCCCTCGTCGCGCATCAGTGCTCGGACGACGCAGAGCATGACCGCCAGCCAGAAGACGGTGTCGAGGCTGTTGGTCAGCAGCGAGTGACCGAACACCAGCGGGAAGGCCGCGAAGGCATAGCCCCAGGCGGCGAGCGCCTGGGCCGTGCGGTCGCCGCCGACCTCGCGGGTGAGCCGGGCGACGAGCCACACAGCGACGACGGCCATCAGCACCGCCGGCAGCCGCAGCGCCCACACCGTGTCACCCAGCACCCGTGTGGCCGCGTGGACCAGCAGCGGCGTGAGCGGCGGTTGGTCCAGGTAGCCCCAGGCCGGGGGCAGCATGCGGAAGTAGAGCTCGTCGCGGTGGTAGCCGTACCGCGGCGCGAGGGCCAGCAGGACGACGGCCTGGGTGCCCATGGCCGCGAGTACCGGGCCGCGCGCGAAGGTCGGCGGCGAAGAGGTCACGGTGCTCATGGCGACACCACCATGCCACCTCCGGTCACGAGGCCACCGAAGACCGGCCGGCCGATGACCGGGCTGAACCCCGACAAGACAACAGCCGGACCCACGAAACGTGGGTCCGGCTGTCGCCGATGTCCTGAGACATCACATCGTAGCGGGGGCAGTGTCCTGGCTCAGGACATCGGAATGGGGTGTCTCACGACATCGGAATAGCGTGTCGCAGGTCATCGGAATGGCCCAGTCTCGACAGGCTCGGCCATGTCGAACTCCTCCAAGCGGCGGCTGGTCATCACAGCCGTGCTCGCCGGTTCCAGCCAGTCCGAGGTAGCCCGCACCTACGGCGTCTCCCAGGGATGGATCAGCCGTTTGATGAAGCGCTACGCCGCCGAGGGCGAGGCTGCGTTCGAGCCGCGCTCACGGGCTCCGCGAACCTCACCGACCGCCACCCCAGCCACGACCGTCGACCTGGTCCTCGAACTGCGCAAGAAGCTCTCCGAGGCCGGCCTGGACGCCGGCGCGGACACCCTCGACTGGCATCTGAAACATCGCCACCAGATCAAGCTGGCCCGGGCCACCATCAACCGGATCCTGGTTCGCGCCGGGCAGGTGAGCCCGGACCCGTCCAAGCGACCCAAGTCCTCCTACATCCGCTTCGAGGCCGAGCAGCCCAACGAGA
>JAGQUE010000309.1 GCA_020438665.1 Nocardioidaceae bacterium
GCACCCGCGCCGGGCGGAAGGCGATCTCGTGGCCGGTTTTGCCCTTGTTCCTGACCCAGGCGGCGACCGCCTTGAGGTCGGCCTTGGTGACCGAGCGGCCGTCCTCGGCGCGCAGCACCGCGTAGTGCCCGGTCGCGATCGCGTCGAAGCCCAGCGCGACGCCGCGCTCCAGGACGGCGGCGAACTTGATCTTCTCGTTGCACCGCAGGCACGGGTTGGGCGTCCGGCCGGCGGCGTACTCGTTCATGAAGTCCTCGACGACGTCCTCGTGGAACCGGTCGGAGAGGTCCCAGACATAGAACGGGATGCCGATCACGTCCGCCGCGCGACGGGCGTCGTTGGCGTCCTCGATCGTGCAGCAGCCCCGCGCGCCGGAGCGGTAGGACGCGGGGTTGCGCGAGAGCGCGAGGTGGATGCCGGTGACGTCGTGNNCGGCCTCGACGGCGCGGGCGGCGGCGACGGCGGAGTCCACCCCGCCCGACATGGCGGCGACGACCCTCATCGGGTCACCCGCCCGCCTTGCGGGTGCTGGTGCCGCGCGCCCGCTGGACCGCCGGGCCGATCGCCTCGACGAGCGCGTCGACATCGGCCTGGGTGCTCGTGTGGCCGAGGCTGAACCGGAGGGAGGACCGGGAGTAGTCCTCGCTGCAGCCCATCGCCAGCAGCACGTGCGACGGCTGGGGCACTCCGGCAGAGCACGCCGAGCCGGTGGAGCACTCGATCCCGCGGGCGTCGAGCAGCATCAGCAGCGAGTCGCCCTCGCAGCCGGGGAACTTGAGGTGGGCGTTGCCGGGCAGCCGGTCGACCGGGTCGCCGTTGAAGATCGCGTCCGGCACCTGCTCGCGGACCCGGGTGACCAGCTGGTCGCGCAGCGCCCCGATGCGCGAGGCGTGCTCGGACTGGGTCTTGACCGCCAGCTCCACGGCGGCGGCGAAACCCGCGATCGCCGGGGCGTCCAGGGTGCCGCTGCGCACCTCGCGCTCCTGGCCGCCCCCGTGCAGCACGGGGGTGAGGGTCAGCTCGCGCCGGGCGATGAGCGCACCGACCCCGAAAGGCCCTCCCAGCTTGTGACCGGTCAGCGACAGCGCGTCGACGCCGAGGGCGGCGAAGTCGACCGGGACGTGGCCGACCGACTGCACGGCGTCGGTGTGGACGGGGATCCCGTGCGCCGCGGCCAGCGCCACGATGTCGCCCAACGGCTGGAGCGTGCCGACCTCGTTGTTCGCGTGCATCACGCTGATGGCCGCGACGGAGCCGGGGTCGCGCACGATGCTCGCCCCCAGCGCCTCGAGGTCGAGGCGACCGCGCCGGTCGACCGGGATGAGCTCGACCTCCGCGCCCTGTTCCTCGGCCAGCCAGGCCACGGTGTCGAGCACCGCGTGGTGCTCGACGGTGCTGGTCAGGACGCGCGTACGGCGTGGGTCGGCGTGGCGCCGCGCCCAGAAGATGCCCTTGACGCCGAGGTTGTCGGCCTCGGTGCCGCCGGAGGTGAAGATCACCTCGGTGGGACGGCAGTCCAGCGCCTGGGCGATGGTCTCGCGGGCCTCCTCGACGACGCGGCGCGCCTCGCGGCCGGCCGCGTGGAGCGAGCTCGGGTTGCCCCGGCGGCTCAGCTGCGCGGTCATCGCCTCGATGGCCTCGGGCACCATCGGCGTCGTCGCCGCATGGTCGAGGTAGACGGTCGAGCGCTGGTCAGCCATAGCGCCCTCCAGGGTACGGCGCCCACGGCTCAGCGCAACAACGCCAACCAGGGATGGTCGGGACCGTAGGCCGCGGCGAGCGTCGAGCGCAGCCAGTCGCGGCGGATGTCGTCGAGCAGCGGCCAGGTGACCTCGAGGTCTCGCCGGTCCTTGGGGCGGTCCTGGGCACCCTTGAAGAGCAGCACGATCTCGGGGCGCTGGCAGCGCAACCCTTCGTCGGTGACCCAGGTGACCTCGTCGACGGTCGCGGTGTGCGACGGGAGTCGCTTGTTGGTCCACCGGCCGTCGTCGTCGGGGGTGGTCGGGATGTCCAGCACCCAGGGCTGCGACGCCGACCGGCGCACCCACAGCTGTCCGTCCGGCGCGAGCGGCTCGGGGTGCCGGGCGTCCAGGGGCCGCAGGGTGCCGCCCTGGTTGCTCCAGATCGTCCAGTCGTCGCCCAGGTGCTCGCGCAGCGCCGGCACGTCGCACGCGAGCAGCGAGATGTCCATGTCCTCGTGCTCGCGGCGGCGGCCGGTGAAGGCCTCGATGGCCCAGCCGCCGATGAGCCACCAAGGCCGGCCGAAGCCCTCCAGCAGGGCTGCGACGCCGGCCGGGTCCAGCGGGTCCCACGCGCCGTACCACCGCAGGAACCAGGCCTCCTCGGCCTCCTCCTCGGCGGATCGCGGCAGCCGCCAGACGGCGTCGCCCATCCCGTCGCCGCCCGGCCCACTCATCGCGGCGCTACCTGGGCCAGCAGGGACGCGTGGTCGGTGCCGTCGAGGACCACGCGCTTGGTCCACAGCGCGGTCACCCGCGAGCCCACGAACACATGGTCGATCGTCACGACCGGAGGGATCGGGACCCCGAGCAGCCTCCATTGGCCGTTGACGGGCCAGGTCGTCTGCCACCCGGCGTTGGTGAGCTCGGCGGCGTCGCGGAAGCCCTCGTCGAGCAGGGCGCGTAGCGGCGCATGGTCGAGGGTCGCGTTGCAGTCGCCGACGACGATGTCAGCGCCCGGGGCGGCCGCGGCGACGGCATCGAGATCGCGTCGCCACTGCGTGGCATCCACCGGTGGATAAGGGTGGACGGCGAGCAGGCGCAGGTCACCCGCCGGCGACTGCACCGTCATCGCCCACGAGTCGAACTCCGTGGCCACTCGGTCGACGTCCGTCAGGGGGTAACGTGAGAAGACCATGGTGCGGGAGACGCCGCCGCCGTCGACCTCGCCCACACGGTAGGGCCAGCCCGCGGACAGCCCGGCGGCCTCCATCTGCTTCAACTGCCACGGCGTGATCTCCTCGACGACCAGGACCTCGACCCGCCGCTCAGCGGCCGCCTGGACGAGCCCGATGGCGTCGATGCCACCCCGGAGGGAGTTGGCGTTCATGACCGTGAGGGGCTTGCCGTCGTCGGCGGGCGGCGGGGTCGCCCCCGTCCACATCGGCGCCCACCACCACGCGTGGAGCGCGATCAGCCCCGCAGTGAGCACGGCCGCAATGCCCCAGCGGGCGCGGTGACGACCGAGCTTCCAGCGGCGGATCACCCGGGTCAGCATGAGCAGGAGGGCCAGTCCATAGGGCACGACGGCGAGCGGGGTGAACGACGTCAGCTGGACGCCCTGCACGAAGGTCGGCTGGAGCAGCCGTGCCAGCGTGATCGCCAGCGCGGGCAGCAGCAGCGCCGCCATCACCAGCCAGAACAAAGCGCGCCGCACGCGCCGAACCTACCGGTCGGACGCCACGGCCTTGCGGAGCAGCACCAGGTCGTCGCGGTGGACGACCTCGCGCTCATAGGCGGCTCCGAGCTCGCGCTTGAGGTCGCGCGAGGATCGGCCGAGCAGCTGGGGCAGTTCCTCGGCGTCGAAGTTCACGAGCCCGCGGGCGACGGGGACCCCGTCGGTGCCGGCCAGGTCGACCGGGTCTCCGGCGACGAAGGCACCCGCCACCGCCGTGATGCCGGCGGCCAGCAGCGACGCCCGCCGCTCGACCACGGCGCGGACGGCCCCGTCGTCGAGGGTCAGCACCCCCTTGGCCTCGGTGGCGTGGGCCAGCCACAGCAGCCGCGTGGGACGGCGGCGTCCGGTGGCGTGGAACAACGTGCCGGTCCCGTCACCCGCGAGGGCGGCGCCGGCGAGGTCCGCGGACGTCAGCACGACCGGGATGCCGGCCCCGGTGGCGATGCGAGCAGCGTCGAGCTTGGTCTGCATCCCTCCGGTCCCCACGCCGGCGGCACCCGCGCGACCGACGCGTACGCGGCCGAGGTCGTCCTCGGAGTGGACCTCGGGCACGAGGCTGGCGCCCGGCAGCCCGGGGTCGCCGTCATAGAGCCCCGCCACGTCGCTCAGCAGCACGAGCAGGTCGGCGTGAACGAGATGGGCGACCAGGGCCGCCAGCCGGTCGTTGTCGCC
>JAGQUE010000310.1 GCA_020438665.1 Nocardioidaceae bacterium
GCGACCGACAAGCAGTGGAACGTGACCCTCGGCTTCTCGGAGTCGCTGTTCGAGGTGATGGCGCAGGCCGTCACCGACGCCGGTGGCACCGACCCGCAGGCCATCAACGACGCGGTGGCGAGCATGAAGCTGGACACGTTGGTCGGGACGCTCGACTGGACCTCCGGCCCGTTCCCCAACATCGCCAAGACCCCGCTGACCGGTGGGCAGTGGCGCAAGGACGCCGACGGCACCTACCAGCTGATCATCGTCTCCAACGCCCACGCCAAGGAGATGGGCCTCGACGTGCCGCTCGGCGGCGAGGTCGAGCCGACCAACTAGGACCGGCTGCTGGGCGACCCGCCACGGGCGGGTCGCCCAGCGACGCCGCTGGAGGAAGGCAGCCATCGTGACCGAGATCCTTCGGGTCGACGGACTCAGCAAGCGGTTCGGCAAGGTCGTCACGGCCGACGACCTGACCTTCTCGCTCGAGCGGGGAGCCGCGCTCGGCGTCGTCGGGCCCAACGGTGCCGGCAAGTCGACCCTGCTGTCGCTCATCACCGGCGTGCTCCCCGCCGACCAGGGGCGCGTCACCTTCGACGGCCAGGACATCACCCGGCTCGGCGCCGGACGGCGGAGCCGGCTCGGGATCGCCCGGACCTTCCAGATCCCCCGGCCGTTCACCACGATGACGGTCTTCGAGAACGTCTATGTCGGAGCGTCGTTCGGCGGTCAGACCGGGGGACAGGCCGGCTACGAGGCCGCCGTCGAGGCCCTCGAGATCGCGGGGCTGCTCCACCTAGCCAACCGCCCGGCGGGCTCGCTCCGCCTGCTGGACCGCAAGCGGCTCGAGCTGGCTCGGGCCCTGGCGACCCGCCCTCAGCTCGTCCTGCTCGACGAGATCGCCGGCGGTCTGACCGAGAAGGAGCTGCCACCGCTGATCGAGATGCTCCGCGGACTGCGCGAGGCCGGCGTCAGCCTGATCTGGATCGAGCACATCGTCCACGCGCTGCTGGAGGTCGTCGACGACCTGATGTGTCTGGCGTTCGGCACGATCCTCGCCTCCGGGAGCCCGCAGGAGGTCATGCGCAGCCCTGAGGTGATCGAGGTCTATCTCGGCTCCACCTTCGACGTGGAGGGGACCGCGTCATGAGCCTGCTCGACGTGACCGACCTGGATGTCCACTACGGAGACTTCCAGGCGATCTATGCCGTCGGCCTCACGCTGGCGGAGGGCGAGTCGCTCGCCGTGATCGGCGCCAACGGCGCCGGCAAGTCGACGCTCCTCAAGAGCATCGCCGGCCAGGTGCTTGCGTCATCGGGCTCCATCACCTTCGGCGGGACCGACATCACCCGGCTGGCGGCCCACCGCCGCGTGCGGCTCGGCATCTCGCTGACGCCTGAGGGGCGACGTATCTTCCCGAGCCTGACGGTGGAGGAGAACCTCCTCGTCGGGGCGCACGTGAAGCGTCCAGGGCCGTGGGACCTGGCCACGGTCTATGACGCCTTCCCGCTCGTGAGCGAGCGGCGTACGCGCCTCGGCGCCCACCTCTCCGGCGGTGAGCAGCAGGGCGCGGCGATCGGTCGGGCCCTGATGAGCAACCCCCGGCTCCTCCTGCTCGACGAGGTGTCACTCGGCCTCGCGCCCGTGGTCGTCGAACAGATCTATGACGCCCTGCCGGCCATCACCGCCCAGGGCACCACGGTGCTGGTGGTCGAGCAGGACGTCAACCAGGCGCTGCGGGTGGCCGACCGGGTGCAGTGCCTCCTCGAGGGGCGGACGGCGCTCGAAGGAGCGCCCGGGGAGCTCGACCGTGACCGGATCGCCCATGCCTACTTCGGCATCTGACCGACCAGCGGCACCAGACAGGAACATGCGATGAACTGGATCAACGCGATCGTGCAGGGAATCCTGCTCGGCGGCCTCTATGCGCTGCTGGCCGCGGGGCTGTCGGTGATGTTCGGAGTGATGCGCATCGTCAACCTCGCTCACGGCTCCCTGGCCATCCTGGCGGCCTATGTCGGGCTGGTCGTCATCGAGCGCACCGGGGTCTCCCCGTTCGTGGCAATGGTGCTGGTGGTCCCGATCATGGCGGCGGTCGGCTACCTCCTCCAGCTCGCCGTCTTCAACCGGGCGCTCGCCGTAGGCCCACTGGCGCCACTGCTGGCCGCCTTCGGGCTCTCCGTGGTCGTCGCGCAGCTGCTCCAGATCCGGTTCACCTCCGACAGCCAGACGCTGGCGACCGGCTCGCTCGGCATCGCCAGCATCAAGCTGAGCAACGACGTGGCCATCGGCGTGCTGCCGCTCGTGATCTTCAGCGTCGGCGTCGCCGTCATCGCAGGGACCCAGCTGTTCTTGAACCGCACACCACTGGGGCGGGCCATGCGCGCCACGAGCGACGACCCGGGGACCGTCGCCCTGATGGGGATCGACCCCCAGCGGGTCTATGCGCTGTCGACCGCCCTCGCGATGGCGATCGTCGCGGTGGCCGGGATGTTCCTCGGCATGCGCGGCAACGTCGACCCGAACTACGGCCAGGCGATGCTGATCTTCGCCTTCGAAGCCGTGATCATCGGTGGCCTTGGGTCTCTGTGGGGGACGCTGATCGGCGGCGTGGTGCTGGGCGTCGCCCAGGCGGTCGGCTCCCAGATCGACCCCTCCTACGGCGTCCTGGCCGGTCACCTGGTGTTCCTCGGGATCCTGGCCGTGCGACCCACCGGCCTGATGCAGAGGGTGGTGACCGCATGAGCACCTCGGACCGCCCCCACGTGGTGCACCCGCGAGCCAAGGTGCGCCGGGCCCGGCTGTCCTCGTGGCTCGGCCTGGGGGTCCTGGCGGCGATCGTGCTGGTGGCGCCCATCGCGCCGTACGCCATCCCGCGTGGGACGCAGGGCAACCTGACGTCCTTGTTCGCGCTCATCATCATGGCGACGACATGGAACCTGCTCGCCGGCTATGGCGGCATGCTGTCGGTCGGGCAGCAGGCCTATATCGGGCTCGGTGCCTATGGGCTGGTCACGCTCTCCGACAAGGTGGGGCTCGACCCGTTCATGGCGGTCCCCCTCGCCGTCGTGGCGGCCGGCATCATCAGCGTCCCGATCTCCTACCTCGCCTTCCGGCTCGCGGGCGGCTACTTCGCGATCGGAACCTGGGTGATCGCGGAGGTCGTCAAGCTGGTGAGCGAGCAGATCCCCATCTTCGGGGGCGGGATCGGCATCAGTTTCCTCGGCTTCTCCGACCTGTCTCCCGGACGCCGGATCGCCTATGTCTACTGGCTCTCCCTCGTCGGGGTCGTCGTGGTCGTGGCCGTGACCTATCTGCTGATGCGGTCACGGTTGGGCCTCGGCTTCACCGCCGTCCGGGACGACCAGACGGCGGCGGCCTCGCTTGGCGTCGACGTCACCAGGTCCAAGCGCATCGTCTTCGTGTTCGCCGCTATGGGATCCGGGCTGGCCGGCGCGATCATCGCAGCCAACACCCTGAGGGTGCAGCCGGAGTCGATCTACTCGGTCAACTACGCCGTCTTCATGATCTTCATGGTCATCATCGGGGGACTGGGCAGCGTCGAGGGGCCGATCCTGGGGGCGACGCTGTTCTTCGTCCTCCAGCAGTGGCTCTCCGACCTCGGCGCCTGGTACCTCGTGATCCTCGGTGTGCTCGCGATCGTGGTGACGCTCTATCTGCCCGGCGGACTGTGGGGCCTGATCTCCCGCAACGGGAGGTTCCGGGTCTTCCCCGTCGGCTACACCCTCGCCCAGCCGCTCCCCACACCCAAGTCCTGACGCCGGCTCGTCACAGGATGTGACGACTCCGCAAGGTGTGGGGCTGTGGGGACCCCGTTGGTCAGATGTGCTGGGTCAGCAGGCCCGTGTCGACGTCATAGATGAAGCCGCCGACCTGGACGTGGTCGGGGATGAGCGGGTGGCTGCGCACCCGGCGGATGTCCTCGGCGAGGGCCGAGAGCTGGTCCTCGATGACGTGGAAGTGGTGCCAGCCGGCGTCCTGACCCGCCGACGCCGAGATCCGCTCCTGCAGCTCGCGTTCGGTGTTGGCCGTCATCGCGCAGCGGGTGTGCGGCACGACCAGGACCCGGCTCACGTTGAGCAGGTGGACGCCGAGCACCAGCGCCTCGAGGGCCTGGGGCGTCACCCGACCACCCGGGTTGCGGAAGATCTTGGCGTCGCC
>JAGQUE010000311.1 GCA_020438665.1 Nocardioidaceae bacterium
CGTCGAGGGTCTTGGTGTCACCGACATAGTTGGCACCCCAGATCCGGTCGATGAGCTGACCCCGCGTCAGCACCCGGCCGGGGTTGCGCAGGAAGAATTCCAGCAGCTCGAACTCCTTCAGCGGCAGCTTCTGGGTCGACCCGTTGACGGTGACGATGTGGCGGTCCACGTCCATCCGCACGGGGCCGGCCTCCAGCACCGACGAGACCAGCTCGGGCTCGAGGCCGCGGCGGAGGACGGCACGGATGCGGGCGAGCAGCTCGCGGGGGGAGTAGGGCTTGGTGACATAGTCGTCGGCGCCGAGCTCGAGCCCGACGATCTTGTCGACCTCGTCGCCCTTCGCGCTGACCATGATCACCGGCACGTTGGAGGTGAGCCTGATGTGGCGGCACACCTCGGTGCCGGGCATGCCGGGGAGCATGAGGTCGAGCAGCACGATGTCGGCGCCCGTCCGCTCGAACTCCGTGATGGCGTCGGGCCCGGTCTCGGCGATGGCGACGTCGTAGCCCTCCTTGCGCAGCAAGAAGGCCAACGCCTCGCTATAGCTTTCCTCGTCCTCGACGACGAGAACCCTCGTCACTGATCCTCCTCGGGGGTGATGCGCGGCAGGACCAAGGTGAAGGTCGAGCCCTGGCCCTCCACGGACCAGACGGTGACGTCGCCGCCGTGGGTGGCGGCGATGTGTTTGACGATCGACAGGCCGAGACCTGTGCCGCCGGTGGAGCGGTGGCGGGCCGGGTCGACGCGATAGAAGCGCTCGAAGATCCGGTCGATCTCGCGCGCCGGGATCCCGATGCCCTTGTCGATGACGGCGATGTTGACCTCGTTCGGCGTGCTCGACGTCTGCACCGTGACCGACGACCCCTCCGGGGAGTAGGCCACGGCGTTGGCGACGAGGTTGCTCACCGCGGCGGTGACCTGCTCCTCGTTGCCGCTGACCTCGAGGCCGGCCTCGCCCTGGACGGTCATCTCGATGGCACGGGCCTCGGCATCGATGAAGCTGGTGTCGACGGCGGCCTCGACGACCTTGTCGATCGAGACGGTCATCGGCGACTCGAGCGGGTCGTCGCCCTGCAGCCGGGACAGGTCGATGATCTGCTGGACGAGGCGGCTCAGCCGCTTGGTCTCCTTGAGGATCCGCTTGCTGAACTTCTCGACGGCCTGGGGATCGTCGGCCGCACCACGGGACGCCTCGGCCAGCAGCTGGACGGCCCCGACGGGCGTCTTGAGCTCGTGGCTGACGTTGGCCACGAAGTCGCGGCGGACCGCCTCCAGCCGGCGTTCACGCGTGCGGTCGTCGGCCAGCGCCAGGATCAGGCGCGGCCCGAGGGGCGCGACGCGGGCGCTGACGCTCCGGGGCGGCACGCCAGGGGTGCTCAGCTCGAGGTCGAGGGTGCGGATCTCGCCGTCGCGGCGTACTTCCCGGGCCAGGTCCAGCAGCTCGGGCACCACCAGCTGGTGGCCCTTCACGAGACCGAGGGCGTACGCCGGCGGTGACGCGCGCACCACGACGTCGTGCTCGTCGAGCAGGACGGCGCTGCTGCGCAGGGCGGCCAGGACAGCGTCGACCCCGACCGGGACGATCGGCTCGTCGCGCGGCTCGGTGTGGTTCATCTGGCGGTCGGAGACGACCCAGGCGAGCGCAGCCGCGCCGGTCAGCAGCGAGCCGGCCAGAGCGGCCAGGCCCATCTGGGTCGTTGGATCCACGACCTGATCGTACGCAGGGAGGTCCCCTGGCAACCGCCTCGAAAGCGGCCCTATCGCCGACTGTTCACTCGGCGTTCACCCACCATCGCCGGGGGTTCACCTGGAGCACCTACAGTCTGGGCCATGCGTGAGGCCTTCCACGAACAGCTCGATGCCATCTTCGGTGACCTCGCCGCCATGTCGCGGGAGGTCGAGAACGCCGTCCACTACGCCACCGAGGCCCTGATGTCGGGAGACGCCGCGATCGCCGAGTCGGTGATCAGTGCCGACGCCCAGATCGACAAGGCTGCACGCCGGGTCGAGGACTCCTGCTTCCAGCTGCTGTCGCTGCAACAGCCCGTCGCGGGCGACCTGCGCACGATCGTCGCGGCGCTGCGGATCGTCAGCGACATCGAGCGGATGGGAGACCTGTCGGTCCACGTCGCCAAGATCGCCAGGCTGCGGGTGCCCTACCTCGCCGTACCCGAGTCGGCCCGGCCCAACATGCTGTCGATGGCCCAGGTCGCCCAGGACATGGTGTCGCGGATGACGCGCATCATCCGCGAGCGCGACCTCGAGGCGGCCGGTGAGCTGGACAAGATGGACGACGAGATGGACCAGCTGCGCCGCGACAGTTTCGCCGAGCTGCTGGCCGCCGACTGGGACCACGGGGTCGAGCCGGCGGTCGACATCGCGCTGCTGGGTCGCTACTACGAGCGGATCGCGGACCACGCCGTCGAGGTCGCTCGCCGCGTGGTCTTCGTGGTCACCGGGCAGATTCCCGACACCGAGGAGTAGGCGGCTCGCCCCACCCCACCCGTCGTACTTCTCGACGCGAACTGGCACTTCTCGGCCGAAGTTTCAGCCGAGAAGTGCCAGTTTCACCGGCGCGCCGGTGAAACCGACGCCACGGAGAAACCAGCGGCCCGGCTCAGCGCCCCTGCGACGCCACAGCGGCGGCAGCGGCCGCGGCGGCCTCGGGGT
>JAGQUE010000312.1 GCA_020438665.1 Nocardioidaceae bacterium
CGTCGGCGTGGGGGTCGGCGTCGGCTTGTTCGACACGAGCGTGACCTTGTCGACCAGCAGGGCGCTTCCCTTGGGGATGTTGAACCCGACCACAGCGACATCCAGCGGGGCCGTTGTCTCGGGGGTGAAGGTCAACGAGACCTTCTTCCACGTCGACGTGGCCCTGAAGCCCTGGGTGTGCTGGGCCAGGTACTTGTTGTTGACCTGGCCTTCACGGACCCGAAGGACGCCGTTGAGCGGGCCCTTCTTGGCCTTGACATAGGCCGAGGCGGTGTAGGTCGCGGTCGCGTCTGCGGTGGCCACCGTCGGGCGCACTGTCCTGAGCACAGTGCGACCGGGCTTGGTCATTTCGAGACGCGCCGACTTGGCACCGGCGACGGCGGGTCGTGTTGCGGAGAGAAGTTGACGGTTGCGATTAGTCCGCCACCCGGACGTGCCCTCCTCGAAGCTTCCGTTGACGACGAGGTTGGCGCCGGCCGACTTCGTCTCGGATGCTGCGGGAGCAGCGGTCAGGGTGGGAAGGATCGGTGCGGCGAGCAGCGTCGCTCCGACCGTGAGAGCGACCCGACGCTGGTGCGTCAGGCCGCGGGCTGATCGCGACGGCTCTCTGGGGGGTGAGGCTGTCACGGGGGGTTGTCCTTTCGGTTCTGGGAGGAGTTGTCCAGACCATGCAAAGCCCCCTTGACACCGCGTGTTCGTGGAATCCGAGCGGCTTAACCTAGGTCACTGGACCGGTCTAGTCGGGCCGGGTGCCTCAGGGGTCCCAGTCGACACAGGGACGCGGTTTGTGTGGGTTAGTGCCGACTGAGATGCCCTAGTTCGGCCGCTGCAGAACGCAGCGGCACACCAGGGACTCCTCAGTCGGCGTTGCGCGCGGGACCGACGGAGCCGTTGTCCGAACGGCGGACACCCGGCGTGTCGACGAAGTCGCAGGGGCAGGATGGGTCACGATTTGATCGATCCAATCGGGAGGAGCGACTCGGTGATCAAGCAGCAACAGCACGCCGACCAGACGCAGGTGACCTTCGTCCTGCCCCAGGACATCCCTGGCGGAAAGGTGTCGGTGGTGGGCGACTTCAACGACTGGACCCCCGGGGTCCACACCCTCGTCCGGCGCGCCAACGGGACCCGCAGCGTCAAGGTGACGGTGCCGACCGGGCGAGCGCTCGCGTTCCGCTATCTGTCCGAGGACGGGGAGTGGTTCAACGACCCGGCGGTCGAGCACCACGACTGGCAGAACGGGCTCGTCCTGACCTGACCCGCACAGGGTGACGGGCCGGCCCCTGCCCGGGTCGGTCGCGGGCGCCGTCGTACGGCCCCGGCACAATGGCCCCATGACCGACACGACGACCGACGACATCACCTGGCACGCCTCGGGGGATTACGAGGACATCGTCTATGAGACGACCGACGACGGGATCGCGAAGATCACGATCAACCGCCCCGAGGTGCACAACGCCTTCCGGCCGCAGACCCTGATCGAGGTCGGCGAGGCGCTCACCATCGCACGCGAGGACGAGTCGGTCGGCGTCATCATCTTGACGGGAGCGGGCGACAAGGCGTTCTGCTCCGGCGGTGACCAGCGGGTGCGCGGCGACTCCGGCTACAAGACCGACGCTGGCGCGACCGGCCGTTTCCACGTCACCGACCTCCACGTCGCGATGCGACGCTGCCCCAAGCCCATCGTCGCGATGGTCGCCGGCTGGGCCATCGGTGGCGGCCACGTCCTCCATCTCGTGTGCGACCTGACCATCGCCGCCGACAACGCCCGCTTCGGGCAGGTTGGCCCCAAGGTCGGCTCGTTCGACGGCGGCTACGGTGCCTCGATCCTCTCCGACCTGGTCGGTCCCAAGAAGGCCAAGGAGATCTGGTTCCTGTGCCGTCAGTACGACGCCCAGGAGGCGCTCGACATGGGACTGGTCAACACCGTCGTCCCCCTCGCCGACCTCGAGGCCGAGACCATCCGGTGGTGCCGCGAGATGCTCGCCCTTTCGCCGTGGGCGCTGCGGTTGTCCAAGCTGAGCTTCCACGCCCACGAGGACGGCTATGCCGGCATCCAGCAGCTCGCCCACGACGCCAACCTGTTGTTCTATGGGCAGGCGGAGGCCCAGGAGGGCCGTGAGGCGTTCAAGGCCAAGCGCAAGCCCGACTTCACGAAGTTCCCGCGTCGGCCCTGACATGCGTTGCGGTGCTTGACGCCTGTCGTGCGACCGAGCAGCCTGTGGGGCAGGATCACGGTCGAGGCGGCGCTGGACGTCAGCGTCCTGGCTCGGGCCGTCGGTCGTCAGGGGGGCACTGGTGAGTCGGCGACGCCGTAGTGAGCGCAAGAAGGCTCTTCGAGCCCACCTGGCGGCGGCCAAGCAGGTGCGCCGCCGAGCACGTGGGGCAGGGTTCCGGCGTGCGGGCACGGCCACGACCGCCGCGGCTCTGGGACTGGTCGGCTTGGCGTCCGGTGGAGCCGTCGCCGGGCCCGCCGCGGCGTCCGTCACGGTCGGCTCGCGCCAGGCCGGGGCTGCGATGGCGCCCTGCTCCGATCCGGTGACGCCGTCGAGCGGCCCCGAGCACCTCGTCGACGTGGGCGGCGTGGCGTTCTTCACCGCCGATGACGGCATCCACGGGCAGAACCTCTGGAAGTCCGACGGGACGCCCGGCGGCACGATGATGGTCAAGGACATCGACGCCGGCGACGGCTACTACGGCGGGATCGACGACCTGGTGGCGGTGGGCGACTCGGTGTTCTTCACCGTGTCCCACGGTGACAGCGGTGGGGAGCTGTGGACCTCCGACGGCACGCCGGGAGGGACGCTCCTGGTCAGGCGGATCGGGACCAGCGGCTACTACGGCGGGCCGAGCGACCTGGTCGCCGTCGGTGACACCCTCTTCTTCTCCGCCGACGACGGTGTCCACGGCGAGGAGCTGTGGACGTCCGACGGGACGCGAGCCGGCACGGTCATGGTCAAGGACATCGGGTCAGGGTCCAGGAACGACTACTACTCCTATGGCCCCCAGGAGCTCACGGCGGTCGGGTCGACCTTGTTCTTCACCGCCGACGACGGAGCCCATGGCCAGGAGCTCTGGCGGTCCGACGGGACCGCTGCCGGCACGGTCATGGTCAAGGACGTCTTCCCGGGCGACTACGCGAGCGGTCCGGAGGGCCTGGTGGATGTCGGCGGGACCCTCTTCTTCTCGGCGCGCGACGGCGTTCATGGCGCCGAGCTGTGGACCTCGGACGGGACCGACGCGGGCACCGGCCTCGTCGAGGATGTTCGCCCCGGCGTGGGCGCGAGCCGTCCGCGCTATCTCACGGCCGTCGGTGCGACGGCGTTCTTCTTCGCCGACGACGGCTCCGGGACGGCCCTGTGGTCCTCCGACGGGAGTGAAGCCGGCACGCTCAAGGTCACCGACGTGGGAGCGAGCGGCTACTACTACGAGGACGACGTGTCGATGGCAGCCGTCGGTGACACCGTGTTCTTCGCGACCGACGACGGCGTCCACGGTCGGGAGCTGTGGTCCTCCGACGGCACCGAGGCCGGCACGGTGCTGGTCAAGGACGTGCGGCCGGGCGGCTACCCCTCCGAGCCGGCGGAGCTGACCGCCGTCGGTGACACGCTGTTCTTCGCGGCGCGAGACGGCGTCCACGGGCGGGAGCTCTGGTCCTCCGACGGCACCGAGGCCGGCACCGTGCTGGTCAAGGACGTGCGGCCCGGAGGACAGCAGAGCTATGCCGTCAGGTCGCTGACCGCGGTCGGCGATCGGCTGTTCTTCTTCGGCGACGACGGCGTCCACGGACGTGAGCTCTGGACCTCCGACGGCACCGAGGCTGCCACGTTCCAGGTCAAGGACATCAACGCCGGCGGCGGCTTCAACGTGTTGGGCAGGGGGAAGGCCGACACGACCGCTGGCACGCTGAAGGTCAGGGTCAGCGTCGAGGCGGCCGGTCGGCTCGAGCTGGCTCCGGTCGGGACATCGCGGCTGCGGAGCACGTCGCAGAACACCTCGTCGGCAGGGTTGACCAGCGTGACGCTGCGTCCGACCAAGGCCGGCATGCGAACGCTCAAGCGTGACGGCCGGCTCGTCGTGCGGGCCAGGTTCACCTTCACGCCCTGCGGCGGCACGGGCACGAGCCTCACCCGGCAGTACACCCTGCGGCTGCGGTGAGTCAGCGCGAGGAGGAGCGGGCCACCGAGGTCGGCTTCCAGCACAGCGCCGACTTCGCCTCGCTGCTCGAGGCTGCCGACTGCTCGCTGCTGATCTCCACCTATCAGGCCGGTCAGCTCGTGGCCGTCGGCACCGCCGATGGCAAGCCGACGTTCTCGTTCCGTGGCTTCGACCGGGCGATGGGCGTCGCCGTCGGCGCGGACCGGCTCGCCGTGGCCGGCAAGAGCCAGGTGTGGTGGCTGCGCGATCACGCGGAGCTGGCACCGTCCATCGAGCCGGCCGGCCGGTTCGACCGGTGCTGGGTGCCGCGCTCGTCGAGCGTGACCGGCGCGATCCACTGTCACGAGATCGCGTGGGGCACCGGCGCCGACGGCGCGCCGGAGCTGTGGCTGGTCAACACGTTGTTCTCCTGTCTGGCCTCCCTCGATCCGCGCTTCAGCTTCGTGCCGAGGTGGCGACCGCCGTACATCTCGGCGCTGGCGGCCCAGGACCGCTGCCACCTCAATGGGCTCGCGATGCGGGACGGGGCGCCGGCGTTCGTCACCGTCATGTCGGCCACCGACGAGCCCGGCGGCTGGCGCCGCGCCCGCAACGACAGCGGTGCCGTGCTCGACGTGGCGACCGGTGAGGCCGTGACGACCGGCCTGGCGATGCCCCACTCGCCTCGGTGGTACGACGGCGCCCTGTGGGTGCTCAACTCGGGTCTCGGGCGGCTTGAGCGCGTCGACCCGGCGACCGGACAACGGGTGGGGATCGCGGCCGTCCCCGGCTATGCCCGAGGGCTCGCCTTCCACGGCGGGCTGGCGTTCGTGGGCCTGTCGCGCATCCGCGAGACGGCCATCTTTGGCGGCGCCCCGATCGCGGCCCACCACGACGAGCTCAAGTGCGGGGTCGGGGTCATCGAGGTCGCCTCCGGCACGACGGTCGCCACCCTCGAGTTCACCTCCGGCGTCGAGGAGATCTTCGATGTCCAGGTGGTCCCGGGCGCGCGGTGTCCGGCCCTCGGAGCCGCCCCGGGCGGGGGAGACGACATCTGGGTGCTGCCGGCTCCTCGGTGAGTCAGCCGCGGTCACTCAGCCTTGTGGAAGCCAAAGCTGCCTCGTCGGGTGAGGGTCCCCAGCCAGATCCGCTGCTCGATGAAGCTCAGGCCCGGCCACTCGCCGTACCTCATCGATTGGACGCACACGGCACGCCGGGGACCGGTCTTCTTGCGGATTGGGCCAAAGCGCAACACCACCGCACCCCCGACCAGCCGTCACACGTTGCGACGATAGGCCCCGCCGACCTCGAAGAACGCCTCGGTGATCTCGCCGAGTGAACAGACCCGGGCGGCGTCCATGAGGACCGCGAAGACGTTGTCGTGGGCGATCGCGGCGCCCTTGAGCCGGGCCAGCTCGGCCTCCGCCTCGGAACGGTGGGCGGCCTGGAAGGCATGCACCCGGTCGAGCTGGGAACGCTTCTCGTCCTCGGTGGCCCGGGCCAGCTCGACCTTGCGCGGTGCCTCGGGCGACGCCTCGGGGTTGAGGAAGGTGTTGACGCCGATGATCGGCAGCGAGCCGTCGTGCTTGCGCTGCTCATAGAGCATCGACTCGTCCTGGATGCGGCCGCGCTGATAACCGGTCTCCATCGCGCCGAGGACGCCGCCGCGCTCCGTGAGGCGGTCGAACTCGGTCAGCACGGCCTCCTCGACGAGATCGGTGAGCTGGTCGATGATGAACGACCCCTGGAGCGGGTTCTCGTTGACGGCGAGGCCCCACTCACGGTTGATGATCAGCTGGATCGCCAGCGCCCGGCGCACCGACTCGGCGGACGGGGTGGTGATCGCCTCGTCATAGGCGTTGGTGTGGAGCGAGTTGGCGTTGTCATAGATCGCGATCAGCGCCTGCAGTGTCGTCCGGATGTCGTTGAAGTCCATCTCCT
>JAGQUE010000313.1 GCA_020438665.1 Nocardioidaceae bacterium
GGCACCACCGACGTCACCCCGACCGGGCTCCGTCCGGTCCCCGCCTTCACCATCCTCGACGACGACGGTGACGGCCCCGGCAGCACCGACCCACCCGAGTCCTAGCCACCCAGCCCCGCGACCCCGCCACCGACCCATCCGGCGGGGCCACCGGCATGCCCGGACCACGACTAGCTGGTGTCCCCGACGCACCAGGCGCGTCGTACACACCAGTCAGGCGCCCGCGGCAGAGGGTGGCGGGCAGCTCGGCCCTGCCAGCGCCGTCACCGCCGCAGCTCGCGAGCGATCTGGTCTCGGTCGTGGGCGGTTACCGAGTCGGCGATGAAGACGATGAAGGGGCCATCGTCGCGATAGCGCACGCCCAGCACCTCGGAGGCCGGGTAGCCGGCGAAGCGGTAGGTCGTCAGGGTGCGCGAGTCGTCGGTGAAGACGGCGCCGCGGGCGTTGCGGCCGACGTCCTCACAAACCGATCGCAGGGCGGTGCCGAAGGGCTCGGCGTGCCGCTCGGTGGTGCCGCGCTCGCTGAAGACGACCCCGTCCGATGAGAGCAAGGTGCCGCAGTCGGCGGAGCCCGAGGACGGGCCACCCCACAGCACGAAGAGGGCCAGGGCGCCGGCCAGCAGCGCCGCAGCACCGACCGCCACGACCCACCCTCGAGACAACCTCATGAGTGATCGACGTGGCGCGCGGCCGGCCGGTTCCACCGGCAATCCGATTGCCCGAGAGCGGCTGTCTTGAGAGGCTCGGCGCATGGAGCCGACGTATGCCGGAACGCCGTTCGACGAGTTCCTCGCTGCGGCGGACGCGGTCGCGGACCAGCGCCCGGAGGTCGACCGCGACATCGCTCGAGAGCTCATGTTCGAGGCCGCGACGATGCTCTACAACGGCCTGGCGATGGACGGGCTCGACGAGCACGACACCGCGGCCGTCGTGGCGGCGCTGTGCGTCGACCTGGTCTCGACCGACCCGGGCCAGGCTGTGCGCGACCGGTCGCGGGCGGTCCAGAACGATCCCGGGGATCTCCACGACCCCGACGCCGTGGCTGCGTCGCTGCTCATCTCGGCGTCGATCCTGCAGCTGTGATCAGGCCATGCCGGCAGCACCCGGCCGCGCCATCGGACGGTGCGCGACCCCGTCCTCGTCGAACTCGGGCCCGCTGATCTCGAACCCGTAGGCCGCATACCAGTTCGTCAGCCCCACCTGGGCGTCGAGCACCGCGGCGCGGTCCCCGACCTCGGCCATCACGGCCCTCATCAGCCGGTCGGCCAGCCCTCGTCCGCGCCAGCCGGCAGCGACGACGACCCGGCCGATCCGGAGCGCGTCGCCATCGTCGAGCAGGCGCACGCAGCCGACCAGCTCGCCGGCGACGTCCAGCAGGAAGTGGCGTGTCGCCGGCTCCAGGTCGCGGCCGTCGAGGTCGGGATAGGGCGACTGCTGCTCGATGATGAAGACCTGCTGGCGCAGCCGCCACAGGTCGTACGCCGTCCGCGGGTCCAGCTCGTGAAACGTCAGCACCCGCAGCCGCATCGTCTCGTCGTCGCTCATCCCAGGAACTCCACCGTCGTCCGGAACGCGCGCCGCGCCTCGGGCAGCGGCATCAGGCTGTAGACGTGGATGAGGTCGGGCTCCTCCACGACCGTCAGGTCCCACGTCGACGCGCGGGCGCGCAACGCGATCAGCTGGCAGCCGGGGGCCAGCAGGTCGCGGGTGCCATAGAGCATCAGCGCCGGCGGCAGCCCGTCGAGGTCGCCGTTGACCGGGCTGAGCTGGGGGAGCGTCAGGTCGTCGCGCCCCGCCCACCAGCGGGCATAGGCGTGGGCCTTGCCGAGGTGGAGCCAGGGGTCCCGGCCCGCGGCCTCCGGCGTGCCGGGCGCGGTCATCGTGAGGTCGACCCACGGCGCGTGCAGCACCATCCGGCCCGGCATGGACAGCCCGCGGTCGCGCATGGTGAGCGCCACGGCCAGTGCGATGTTGCCGCCGGAGGAGTCGCCGGCCAGTACGGTGCCGCCGGGCTCGGCCGCCCAGCGCGCTGTCAGGTCGACGATCTGCTCGTGCGAGGCCTGCCACGTCGACTCGGGGGTCAGCGGATAGTCCGGCAGCACGACGCGCGCCCCCGTCGCCAGCGCGAGCCGCGTCGTCCACCGCACGTGGAAGGGGTCGATCGGCGCGACGAACGCGCCGCCGTGCACATAGACCAGCGTTCGCTTCACCGGCACGTCGCGCGGCGTCACGACGTACGACGGGAAGCCGCCGGCGTCCTCCCGGTCGAGCCGGAACCGTTTCGCGAAGCCCGGCACCGCCCGGCTCGGGAAGGACCGGTCGAGCCGACGATGCGCGAGCTCGAGCCTGGCCTTCTCGGTCAGTAGGTCGTCGATCTCCCGGGCCCGGTGGATCCAGGGCACCCCGCGAGCCAGCACCTCGTGCCGGATGCTGGGCATGGGCCGCTCCTCGGTCGGGTCGGTCGCTCAGGACAGCGTCAGCGTCATGAACGTGCTGTGGGGGTCGAGCCCATAGTCCCCGAAGGGCCCACACTCGGTGAACCCGTGGCGTCGATAGAGCCGGTGGGCCGGCGCGAAGAACCCCCCGGTCCCCGTCTCCAGCGAGACCTCGCGATAGCCGCGCCGCCGCCTCGTCGAGCACCACGGCCAGCAGCGCCCCGTGCCGACGCCGCGACCCCATCCACCCGGGCCGTCCAGCCCGCCCTCGGTCACGTCGATGTTGCCGGCCACGGGCGCCGCCCTAGAGACTCCCGGCTCCGGCCTGTCACGCATCGACCCTGGGCGGTGTCTCCATGGCGAACCGGTCCGCGCACGACGGACGACCGACCACCGACACGGGAGACCACGATGACCACCACACCGGCCAGCCCCCTCCGGATCCGCCCCGCCGACCTCGACAACCCGAGCGGCCGCCTCGTCACGCTGGTGAGCCGCCGGCTCTATGGTGAGGTGCTCGACGGCGTCTATGTCATGGCCCACCACCGCAAGCTGATGTGGGCGGTGGCCGGCTTCGAGCGCAAGGTCCAGCGCTGGCACGAGCTCGATCCCCAGCTCAAGGCGTTCGCCGTGATGGCGTCGGCCGCCGAGATCGGCTGCAGCTGGTGCCTGGACTTCGCCTACTTTCTCGCCCACACCGACGGGCTCGACGAGACCAAGGCCCGCGAGGTTCCGCGCTGGCGGCAGTCGTCGCTGTTCACCGACCTCGAGCGCGACGTCATGGAGTACGCCGAAGCGATGACCGCCACCCCGCCGACGGTGACCGATGAGATGGTGACCAGCCTGGTCGAGCGGCTCGGTGAGCCGGGGCTGGTCGAGCTGACCCAGATGGTCGCGCTGGAGAACATGCGATCCCGGGTCAATGCGGCGATGGGGCTGCGCTCGCAGGGTTTCTCGGCTGCCTGCGAGCTGCCGCTCACCGTACCGTCGGGCTCATGAGCGACGACCAGGGCTTCGCGGAGCACCGCGGCCTGCTGTTCACCGTCGCCTACGAGATGCTCGGCTCGGCGGCCGACGCCGAGGACGTCGTCCAGGAGACCTGGCTGCGCTGGGCCGGTGTGGACCATGCCGAGGTCCACGACGCGCGTGCCTACCTCGTCCGGATCACCACCCGGCTGGCCCTCAACCGGCTGCGGACGTTGGCACGTCGGCGCGAGTCCTATGTCGGACCCTGGCTGCCCGAGCCGTTGCTGACGGTCCCGGACGTCGCCGACGACGTGGCGCTGGCCGACTCGGTCTCCACGGCGATGCTGCTCGTGCTCGAGACGCTGGCCCCGGTCGAGCGGGCCGTCTTCGTGCTGCGCGAGGTCTTCGACCTGCCCTATGACGAGATCGCGGTCGCGCTCGACAAGTCGGCCGACGCCGTCCGCCAGACGGCGTTGCGGGCCCGGCGTCACGTCGCGGCGCGGCGGCCGCGCCAGGCGGTCGAGCGGTCGGAGACGCTGCGGGTGATCGAGTCGTTCCTCGCGGCCGTCAGTACGGGTGAGCTCCAGCCGCTGATGGACGTGCTGGCCCCCGACGTCGTGCTGCTGTCCGACGGGGGCGGTGTCGTGTCGGCGGCCCGACGCCCGGTGGTCGGTCGCGACAACGTCGCCCGCTTCCTCGACGGCGTCGCCCGCAAGGGTGCGGCCGACGCCGAGGTGGACCTCGCCTGGGTCAACGGCCTGCCCGCGATCCGAGCACACCGCGACGGCCAGGTCGTCACCGTCGTCACCCTCGCCGTCGAGGCGGGCCTGGTCACCGGCGTCTATGTGGTCGTCAACCCGGACAAGCTGGCCCGCCTGGGCGAGCCGGTCGGACTGACGCGCTGAGGCTGCCCGGACGCCCGCCCGGGCCCGGCGTACGATGGCGGGACAACGACAGGGGAGCACATCGGCCGCGGTGACGCGGTGGGTGGGCTGAGAGTGCGGGACCTCCGCAGACCCTCCGAACCTGCACCGGTTAGCACCGGCGAAGGGAGTCACCAGTCATGCCCTTGGTTCCTGCCCGCACAACGACCCGGCTGACCCGGCTGGCCGCCATCGTGGCGGCGACCGCGCTCACGGCCGGCTGCAGTCTCATGGGCGGCTCCGCCGAGCCCGACCGTTCGAGCGGGAGCGGCGACGGCAGCAGCGCCGGCGGCACCGTCGTCCTGGTCACCCACGACTCGTGGTTCCTGCCCAAGCGGGTGATCCGCGCCTTCGAGGAGGAGAGCGGCTACA
>JAGQUE010000314.1 GCA_020438665.1 Nocardioidaceae bacterium
CCCGGTCAGACCCTTCGATCACCGCAATCAGGCGGCGAGAGCGAAGTCAGTGCGCTTAGCGTTGGCACTTATGGTTTCCAGCGGTCGTTTACGAGATGTCGCTGGCTCCTCGACCCGCTTCCCCTGGAACTAACGTCCCAAGTCGAAACCGATCAGCCCCTCTTGAGTTGTGACACCAGTCTATCGGGCCGGTGGCTGCGGCTCGACCGCTATTCGGGTGGCGGCTCCGGCGGCTCGCCCCACAGCCGGACCGCGTTGTCCCACAGCACGGCGCGGAGCCAGTCGTCGCCGAGGCCGAGCCTCTCCAAGGCGTCGAGCTGGTGGTCGTAGGGGTAGGGGATGTTGGGGAAGTCCGACCCAAGGAGCACCTTGTCCCGCAGCGCGGCGAGGCGTGGCAGCAGCCTGGCCGGGAACGCGGCGCCCAGGGTGTCGAAGAAGTCCGTGAAGACCATCGTGGTGTCGAGGTGGACGCGGTCATAGGTCTCGGCCAGCGCCATGAACTCGGCGTACTCCGGGGCACCGGCATGGGCGAACACCAACCGGAGCGACGGATGGCGGCGCAGCAGCTCGGCCACCGGAGCCGGCCCCGTGAACGGCGTCGCGACGGGACCCGAGCCGGCATGGACGACGACCGGTGTCCCCGCGTCGGCGAGGACGCCCCAGGCGTCGTCCAAGAGCGGGTCTCGGAGGTCGAAGCCCCCGACCTGGACGTGGACCTTGACGACCTGGCAGCCGGCCTCGATGCGCGCGGCGACATAGTCACCCGCCCCGGGCTCCGGGAAGAACGTCGCCGAGACGAGCACCTCTGGCACCTGCTGTGCGAACCCCGCCGCCCAGTCGTTGAGCCACTCGGCCATGCCGGGCTTGTGGGCATAGGGCAGCGCGGTGAAGCGCCGTACCCCGAGGTCCCGCAAGGTGGCCACCAGCTCGTCGTCGTCCGCGCGGTAGTGCAACGGCCAGGGGTGGCCGATCAGCGGGCCGGCCGCGTCGAACTGAGCCCTGACCTTGGTCATGACGGTGGGCGGCAGGAAGTGCGTGTGGACGTCGATGACTCCCGGGAGCGCGAGGCGCTGCCAGAGCAGGGTCACTCCATGCCCTTCAGCCGCCGTCCGAGCGCCTGCTCGGTCTCCCGGTTTGCCTGCCGCTCGGCGATGGCGTGGCGCTTGTCGTAGGCCTTCTTGCCGCGCGCCAGCGCGATCTCGATCTTGGCCCTGCCGTCCTTGAAATAGAGGCTCAGCGGGACGAGCGTGTAGCCCTTCTCCGCGACCTTGCGCTCGATCTTGGCGATCTCGGTGCGGTGGAGCAGCAGCTTGCGCTTGCGACGGGCGGAGTGGTTGGTCCAGGTGCCCTGGGTGTACTCCGGGATGTGGACCCCCATCAGCCAGACCTCGTGGTCGTCGATCTCGGCGAAGCCGTCGACCAGGGACGCGCGACCGGCCCGCAACGACTTCACCTCGGTGCCCGTGAGGACCATCCCGGCCTCCCAGGTGTCCTCGATGAGGTAGTCGTGGCGCGCCTTCTTGTTCTGCGCGACGGGCTTGTGCCCCTTCTCCTTGACCATGACGGGCATTGTCGCAAACCCTGCCAACGGCCCCGGTCGGCCCCGGTGGCACAATCCGCCTTGTCGGGTGACCACGGGGGTCCTCGCTCGCACGAAGGGGGGCGTCCGTGCGACGTCACCGGTCCGCTTTCATGGCCCTGGTGGCCGTCACCGCCATCGTGTTGACGGGGCTCGGCCCGGCGGCGTGGCCGCCCAGCGCCGCGTCGACCGCCGCTCGAGCGATCCCGCCCAACAGCTTCACTGCCGTCAACCTGACGTCGTTCACGGTCTATGGAGACCAGCTCTTCTACACCACGTTCGACTCCTTCGAGGACGACGACGGGACCCTCCACCGCGCGGCCCTCGACGGCTCCGCCCAGGCCGAGGCGTCGACCGTCGGCGGCGACAGCGCGCTGTCACCGGACGGGACGACGCTCTGGCTGGGGGCCTACAACAGCCTCGCGTCGTTCGACCTGGCCACCCAGACCACCACACCCCACCCGGCGACGCCGACCATTTCCGTGTGCCCTCGACACCTGGCGGCCACCCCCACGCTGATCTGGTTCCTGGACCGCTGCCATGACAAGCGGATCGGCTACTTCAACCCCTCCGACGGGTCCTACGACATCTCCACCGTCGCCACCAAGTGGGTGCCCCATGCCGTGACCGCGGACCCGGCGGATCCGAGCCGTGTCCTGGTCGGCCGCCCGGGTCACCTGCTGTGGCTCACAGCAGAGTCAGATGGCTCGCTCACGCCGGGCCCGGCGCTGGACCAACGGAATCTCGATCCCACGTCCATGGTCTGGTCCGAGGACGGCAAGCGCATCCTCACGGCTGACGGGCGGGTTGTTCGTGGCAGCGACCTCAAGGTGCTGCGCAACCTTGGCGCCGACTCCCCGCTCATCACGTCGGCAGGCCCCGGCACGGTCGCCTATTTCGACTACTCCAAGGCCATGTTGATGAAGGACACCGAGAGCGTCGCCTTCAAGACCATGCGATGGACGGGGGCCCTCAACAAGGCAGCCGCCGGGTTCTACTCCGACGGTCAGCTCTATCTCCTCGTCACCGACGACGACCAGTCCGCCTACAGCGTCCAGACGCTGGATGTTCGGCCGTCGTCGCCGCTCAGCCTCTCGATCCCCCGGGGCAAGTACCGCTACCACGACCCGCTCAAGATCACGATCAAGCTCGGTCGCGACATCAGCAACCGCGACGTCACACTGACGGTCTCCGAGGAGACACTGCCCGAGGCGACCTCCACGATCACCGTGCCCAAGGGCGCCGGGTCCGTGGTGGTGACGCGGCGACTGACCTACAACTCCGTCATCAGCGTGACCAGCACGGGCGATGCCACCCATGACTCGGTCACTCGAAGCGCCACCGTCAAGGTGCTCATCAAGTTGGGCCTGACCGGAGTCAACCCGGTGAAGAAGTCGGGGAAGTATCAGCTGTTCAAGGTCTCGCGGCCGGCCAAGCTGCGCGCCGCCGTGCTGCCGCCCTACCCGGGTGACTGCGTCAGGTTCCCGACGCTGGCGTGGGCCCACGGGCAGTGGAACTACGTCGGCGGTGATGTCTGTGTCCGGGAGGACGCCCAGGGTCATGCCGTCATCGGGCTCAAGGGCAAGGGGTCGATCGTGGGCCTCCCCCTCAAGACACAGGCGTTGTGGGGCACCTCTGAACCCCACAACCGGGGTGTCCGCTCCGCGTGGCTCTATTGGAAGTTCGTGCGCTGACGCCACAGCGGCGCCGATGGCTGGGCTAGAGCCAGCCCATCGGGTCGACGGGCTTGCCGTTGACCATCACCGTGAAGTGCAGGTGGCAGCCAGTGGACCAGCCGGTCGTCCCGACATAGCCGATGACCTGACCCCGCTTGACGGAGTCACCGACCCCGACGGTGTAGCGGATGGCGTGGTTATAGACCGTCGCCAAACCGACGCCCCGGACGAAGCCGTTGTCGATGATCATCCGGTTGCCATAGGCGGTGTTCCAGTAGGACGCGATCACCCGTCCGTCGGCGGCTGAATAGAGCGGGGCACCGCACCCGGCACCGAAGTCGGTGCCGTCGTGCAGGGCGTAGTAGCCATAGATCGGGTGGATCCGATAGCCGAACGGCGACGTCACGGGGCCGTTGACCGGATAGCTCAGATAGCCGCCGGAGGGCAGCGGGTTGGAGCCGCCGTTCTTGGCGGCCGCGGCTGCCGCGCGCCGGCGCAGCATGTCCTGGATGCGCTGGTCCTCGCGCTCGAGCCGCTTCAGCTTGGCCAGGTCGTGGGCTCTGGCGGCGTCAGCGGCAGCCTTGGCGTCGCGGGCACCGACGACCTGGTCGTGCACCGCCTGCTTGGCGGTCTGGGCCTGCTGCTCGTACTTCTGTCGCTCCGCCAACAGCCTGGCGGCCTCACGTCGCTTGACAGCGGTGTCGGCCTTGGCGGCTTCGACCTGCTGCTCGCGGACCTCCAGCAGCACCTCCGCGGCGCGCAGCTCGTCGAGTGCCTGGACCCGGCTGTCGACGACGGCGCCGCCGATCTCGGCCTGACGGGTCAGGTCGGAGGGGGTGGCCGAGTCGAGCATCGCCATCAGGCCGAGCATCTCGGGGTCGCCCTGCTGATAGGCGTCGGCGAGCATGTCGGCGATCTGCTGGCGCGTGTCGACCACGGCCTGCTGGCCGGTCGCCAGGTCCGTGCGGGCCCGATCGAGCCGGGCGACCGCCTGGTCGAGCTCCCGTTGCATCTGCTCGTCGCGGATCCGCGCGGCCTGGAGCCGAGCCCGGGCCGAGGCCAACGCCGACTGGGCGCTGGCCAGGTTGGCGCGGGCGGTCTCGAGCGCAGCCGCGGTGTTGCGCAGCCGGGCGCTGGACTCGCTCAGGTCGTCGTGGGCGGCCGACAGCTGCTTCTTGACGTGCTTGTGCCGGTCCTTGAGGTGGTCGTCCGCAGCAGCAAGCTGCGGACGGACCATCGGGCTGGCGACCAGCGTGGTCAGGAGTGCGCCGACGAGGGCGGCCATGCCGACCCGTCGCCAGGGCGCTGCGGCCGGGCGAGGGCGAGTGGTACGGGGGAAGGGACGCACCGTTGAGCCTTCGGGTGTTCGGGGAAGTGAACGACCACGAGGCTAACGGGCGGTCCTCACACTTTGGTGTATTTGCGGGTCAGCACGAGTGTCGGAATCACCGTCAGCAACGGCCCCAGCGCGGCGACGAAGGCGACCGCAGTGCCGAAGTCCCACCACGTGATCCACGGGATGAACTTCAGCTCCTGGGCGATCCCGTGGAAGATCCCGAAGTGCACGAACGCGGCCAGCGTGCCGCTGGCCAGGGCGATGCTGATCGCCGCAGTGACGAGGGCCTCCATGAGGAACGGCAGCGTGATGTACATGGTCGAGGCGCCGACCAGCCGCATGATCCCGATCTCCCGGCGTCGCGCGAGCGCGGCGAGCCTGACGGTGTTGCCGACGTTCAGCAGCGCGGCCAGCACCAGCACGACCGCGACGATGATCGAGCCGACCCGGAAGATGTCCAGCGTCTTGAGGAT
>JAGQUE010000315.1 GCA_020438665.1 Nocardioidaceae bacterium
GAGTCCTTCATCACGAACTCGCGGCCGCGCAGCAGACCGGCCCGGGGCCGCGCCTCGTCGCGGTACTTGGTCTGGATCTGATAGATCCACAGGGGCAGGTCCTTGTAGGAGGAGTAGAGGTCCTTGACGACGAGGGTGAACATCTCCTCGTGGGTGGGCCCGAGGAGGTAGTCGTTGCCGCGGCGGTCCTGGAGCCGGAAGATGCCGTCGCCATAGTCGGTCCACCGACCCGTGGCCTCGTAGGGCTCCTTGGGCAGCAGCGCCGGGAAGTGCACCTCCTGGGCACCGGTGGCGTCCATCTCGTCGCGGATGATCTGCTCGATCCGACGCAGCACCCGCCAGCCGAGCGGCAGCCACGAGTAGATGCCGGGGGCGGCGCGACGGATGTAGCCGGCGCGGACCAGCAGCTTGTGGCTGGGCACCTCGGCGTCGGCGGGGTCGTCACGCAGCGTGCGCACGAACAGCGTGGACATGCGAAGGATCATGGGCGCAAGGCTATAGGCGCCCCTGGGCCGACAGCGATTCGGTTTGCACGCGCGGGCGGGCGGTCGCCCCGGGTCAGAACATCACGGTGGTGAAGCGGGCTGTCTCGACGAACCCGACCCGCTCGTAGGCTCGCCGGGCAGGGGTGTTCCAGTCGTTGACATAGAGCGACACGACCGGCGCGATCTCGCGGCGTACGGCGTCCACGACGGCGGCCATCCCGATCGTCGCCAGGCCCTCACCGCGGCGCTCGGGGTGCACCCACACCCCCTGCACCTGGGCGGCGAAGGGCGTCGCGCAGGCGACCTCGGCCTTGAAGATGAGCCGGCCGGCGACGTCGAACCGGGCGAAGGACCAACCGCGGTTGATCAGCTGGAGGACGCGGGCGCGATAGAGGTTGGCGCCGCCGTGCGCCTCCGGCGAGACCCCGACCTCCTCGGTGTACATGGCCACGCACGCGGGATAGACGGCGTCGAAGTCACCGGGGCCGGTCACACCCACGAGCGGGTCCGCCTCGACCAGCGGGGGCCCGTCGATCATGAGGTGCGGCTGTCCGCGCCGGATCTCCCGCGGCACCCGCCAGCGGTCGCTGACGACCCGCCAGAACGCCTCGACGGGCTCCTCGGGGCCGACCAGCGTGGTCGTGGAGCGGCCGACCTGGAGGGCCCGGGCCGCGAACGCCTCGGCGTCCTCGACCGTGCACTGGACCGGGACGAGGTTGGCTCCGACGTGGCAGGCGGCGGTGAGCTCGCCGTCCACGAAGCGGCCCCAGACCTCCCCGCCGAGCCAGCGCGGCTCGAGGTTGGTGGTGCGGGCGCGGTAGTCCGGGAAGACGTTGACGACCGGGTCGCGCTCGCACAGGTCAAGGAAGGCAGGGAGGTCGGCGCTGCCGAGGGTGCGGATCCGCTGCCGGGTGGAGAGCACCCGCCGAGCCTAGCCTCCCCACCGGGTCGTCGAGCCGTCAGATCCTGCGACGACTCGGCGCGCTCAGGAGACGGTGACGCTGGGCACGGCGCCCTCGGCGCCCTCGGCGGGCTCCATGGTCTCGGCGAGGCGCATGGCCTCCTCGATCAGGGTCTCCACGATCTGGGACTCGGGCACGGTCTTGATGACCTCGCCCTTCACGAAGATCTGGCCCTTGCCGTTGCCAGATGAGACGCCGAGGTCGGCCTCGCGGGCTTCGCCGGGACC
>JAGQUE010000316.1 GCA_020438665.1 Nocardioidaceae bacterium
GAGACGATCAGCGCGAGTACGGCGAGGATCAGGCCGACGGTCATCGAGGCACCGACGACATGGCGCAGTTGGCTGATGCCGGGCAGACCGTCGGAGTTCGGGTTGATGGAGATCTCGAACGGCACTGCGCTCGCCAGTCGGATGGGCATGGTGGTCTCCTGGGTACGTCGGGCGGACGCCCTACAGGTGGGCGCCGATGTCCAGCAGCCAGTTGGCCCAGGCCAACGCGCCGCCGGTCAGCGCGGCCCCTCCCAGGGCGACGAGCACGCCGACCTTCGCCTTCGCGGCGGTGTGCCAGCTGCCCGAGCTTGACGCCAACGCCCATGTCGTCGCCGAAACCACCAGCATCAAGACCGCGACGATCAGGCCGTAGGTGAGCAGGGCACCGATGATGTCCCGAAGTTTGCCTGAGCCATCCACCGCCCCGAAGTTGGGCCCAATCAGGGCATGGCGCATCACCAACAGCATCGGCTTCATGGCTCGAAGGTGCGGGTCTGGTGCCAAGCGGGTTCTCCCCTCGGGGACCGAGCTATGCCGCGGCCCCTCACCGCCATGGCTGACGGCGCGGTCAGCCGAGCTTAGGGGAGTTTCCCAGTTGCTGACCGGCAGTGGAGCAACCGAACCAAGAAGCCGCGGCCCTGTGATCGAGGACGAAACCGGGCAAGAAGCGAATGACTGGGCCAGCGAGTGCCGCCACGGGCCTTGGCGCACGTGATTGATACTTCAGCCATGTCAAGGAGTCGTGACAAGCGCCAGCGCCTGGACAGCGCCATCGGAAAGCAGACCATGGCGTCCTCTCCGTCGGCCAAGGGCAGACCAACAGCGACAGGCCAGGGGGGTGCCAAACAGGCTGAAGCGGGAAAGGCGGCCAAAGATCCTGGAGACTCTCGCTGGAGTTTCGTCGCGGAGTCCTGGCCGCGCGCCATCCTTCTGGCGATAATAGTCGCAGTTCTGGGCGTCTGGTTGGCGCCGATCGCGAGCGAGATCTCGGCGCCGTGGCGGATTGTCTTTTCGGTCATCTTGTCGGCGACTGCTGTTCTCTGGCTGCTTGGTCAGGCGAAAGTGCTTACTCTTCGCTGGATCGCAGTCTTCGGCACGTTGGTTGTCGCGTCGCAAGCGGTCTTCTTCGTCGTGTCCCGCCCCTCCACTCAGGAGCGCCTAGTTGCGGACTACCTGAATGTTTGTTCGGACCCCATGTGGGGCAGTCAGCCTGTGAATTGCTATAGTGAGTCCAGGAAATTCATGCTCGATCACTTCCGGGTCTATGGGCCTGACCGGTGGAACGCATTTGGTTCCTTCTCAGACGATGAGGCCGTCAACCTCGGAACCCTCTCCCGAGGTGGACCTCTACTCAACGGGAACGAAGTGGTCTCCGTGGGCCAGGTGGTTGATGAGCAGGAGCTTGGAGGCTTGGAGATCGTGATTCAGTTGCGTGCGCCTACGTCGGCCGCACTGAGCAGGCTACCCCCTGATCTCGGTCTCATGCGGACCGACTATGCGCGGCAGGTACTCACAGCCCACGATAGTTCGGAATCGAGCAAACCCGGCGCTCCTGCGGACTCGCTTGTATACCTCAATGTTTCGGCTCGTCCCTTCTTCGCCGTTGAGCCAGGAGAACTGATCATCTTTAAGGGTCTACCTATTGCGACGGGGTATGTAATCCAGCCTCATACGGGTCGTTTGATACCTATGACCTATGTCCGGGGGGCTTCGGTTGAACACCTGTTAGCTAGATCAGCAGCGTCACAGGAATAGCGGATGTTGGCCGACGTATCCGCAACCTGCATGCTGCGTGGCCCTGACGGTTTGTCTGGGGACGAAGACGGGATCACCCGATACGGAGCAGCATCAAGTGCTCACCTGTGAACTCCGAGAGCGTGCCATAGCGGACGTGGTCGCCCGTGTGCGGAGCGTGGAGGATGCGGTCGCCACCGAGGTAGATGGCGACGTGGTGTGGGTTGGCCGCGCCGGGGTAGGTGAAGAAGATCAGGTCGCCGGGCTGCTTTCCGTTCCAGGGGATGGCGCGGCCGGTATGGATCTGGTAGCCGGTGTAGTGAGGGAGGCGGATCCGGCCGCGGGAGGCTTGGTACGCGGCATACAGGACGAGGCCGGAGCAGTCGAAGCCGCCGCGGGTGGGGCCGGTGAAGCTCCCCCCGCCCCAGACGTACGGCGTCCCGATCTGCGAGGCGGCAGCCGCGATCAGCGCGCGAGCGAACCCCGCCGGTAGGTGTGACGGCGCGTCGCCGCCCGGGCCCGCACAGGCGAGTCCACCGGCGGGCGAGATGCCGCTGAGGGTCGTGAGGATCTTCTCGGCGACTGGCTGGTTGACGGCGTACCGGTCTGGGTATGCCGACACCTCGACGGCCTGTGCGGCCGCGCCGGGGTCCATGTCTTGCCAACCCGGGATGTCGAGGAGGCCGCGTGGCGAGCCGTGGTTCGGGCCGCTCGGTCCGCCGTAGAACGCGCGGGCGGACCAGACGGGGTCCATTAGTTGCGCGACTGTGCCCCACCCGGTCGACGGGCGCATTTGGAACAGGCCGAGCGAGTCGTGATCGGCGCCGTTCCCGTCGTTCGGGATGGTCGCCGACGCGGGGTACGCGCTCGTGTTGGACAGGATTCGGAGCGAGGACTCGGTCAATGCGGCCATGAGGGCGATGAGCTGGCCCCGCGCGGGCACCTGCTGGCTCTTCCCGACGGCGATGATGGTGGCCGCCCGGTCCAGTTGTCGCTTGCCGAGGGTGACGGGGGAGCCGTGGGAGTTCACCGCGGTGAGGCTTGAAGGGACGTCCCTGGTGACGTTCACGCTGACGCTGGCCGAGCCATCGGGCAAGCATGCCCCGGAGCCGGCCGCTGCCGGGCTGATCAGGGTGGCGACACCCACCACAGCCGCGCCGGGCGCGAGGAGGGCGGCGGCTGCGGCGACGGCGAGGACCTTCATTCCCATCGCGTGGTCACCGGAGCGGGTAGTCGAGCTGCGAGAGCCGCAGCACGTGGCAACGCTCGAACGCGGGCGGACAGGCGACGAAGACCGTGAAAGTGACCGGATACGACGACTCCGCCGGCGTGCCGTGCCACACTCCGCGGCGGTGGCGGACCCCGGTGATGGTGACGGCGGTCGTCCCGGGCCGGAGTTGGCCGCGGGACTGGGCGACTGCCTCAGCCCAGGACGCGGGCACGGCCGCCTTGTCGATCTCGAGGGTCTGGGAGACGCGCATGGTCGCCAGGTCGAGCCACTGGTCGACGGTGGGCAGGTAGGTGCCGACGTCGGTGATCAGACCCGGAGCCTCCTCACCCGAGGGATCGGCGTCGGCGAGCACGGCGGCCATGTAGTCGGTCGGCAGCAGACCGGACGAGGCATCCCAGGTGAAGAGAGACTCGGCGACCGCCCGGGCGTAGGCGACCGGGTCCGAGGTGTGCGGAAGCAAGACAGCGGGGGCGGTTGACAGCGCCGGCGTAGGGGTAACGGACGAGCCGATCGGCACCGGACGGTTGCCCCCAGCAGTCGCGGGCGGTCGGCCACGCCCGTGCACCAGACCCCACACACCCACGACCACGAGTGCCAGGGCGGCGACGCCCGCGACGATGACCAGCAGCTGCCGCCGGCTGAGATCGACCATGTCGCCTCCAGGCGAGTGTCGGGGAGCGGGAACGCCGTGAAGGTGCGCCGGCTATGCCGTGGCGGCCGCCACCCGGGCGGTGCGCAGGCGGTCGGCGAACGCGGAGGTCTCCTCGACCACGCGCTCGAAGCGCTCCCACTCCTCCTCGCTCAGCGCCCCGGCCAGCTCGCCGACGTCGTACAGCGCGGACCATCCCTCAAGCTCGGTCCAGGTCAGGATGAAGGAGCGGAGGCTGCGGTGGCGCGGTACGCCGGTCGGCTGCCGTTGCAGGGCCCGGACGCCCTTGCGCGCGTCGCCCTGGCGGACCCGTTCGAGAGCCTCGGCGGCCAAGCGCGCGAGCTCGCCGTCCTCGCCCGGGTCACTGCGTTCCGCCGTACGCGCCAGTTCCACCGCGGCCCGTACTCGCTTGTACGCCGGCTCGACCGGGGCGTCGTCCTCGATCTCGGCCAGCATGTTGCGGGCGAACTCCCGGATCGAGGCCGGCTGCGAAGCGTCCTCGGCGGTCCGCTGGATCCAGCCGATCTGCTCGAGCCGGGTGTAGGACCGCGACCCGGTGACCAGCTGCGAGGCCTGGGACCGGCTGTCCCCGCTGCCGCGCGGTGCCGCCGGGCCGACGGCACCGCTCACCCCGGCGGCGTCACCCGCGCCGAAGCGGGTCGCCTCCTGCCGGCGCTCCGCCTCCTCGGCCATCAGCCGCTTGACCTCGTGATAGAGCTTCCACGTCTCCAGCTGCGTGAGCGGCTTGCGCAGCTCGTTCTCGTCCTGCTGGGCCAGCAGGTGCGAGAGCTCGTCGGAGATGCCGGAGCGGACCCATACCTTCAAGGTGGTCCACCCGAGCCGGCGTACCGCCTGCAGGCGCCGCCACCCGCACACCAGCACGCCGTCGGGAGTGATCGTGATCGGCTGGAGCAGGCCGACCTCCGCGATGGAGCGGGCGAGCGCGTCGATGTCGCCGAGGTCCTTGCGGTGGCGTACGCCGACCACGATCGCGTCGACCCGGCGCTCGAGCTCGATGTGGCCGCTGCCTGCGTGCCGCCCGTTGCCGAGGTGGCCCGTGTCGTCAGGCACTGGCTCGCCTCGCGATCGCGGGCGCGGACTCGCTGATCTCCCGGACCAGCGCGTCGTCGGCCAGAAACTCGGCCACCGGGTGCCCGCACAGGAAGAGCGCGAGCAGCCCGTGCCCGGCCCGGGTGCCCCGCTGGCCGGGCTCGGGGTTGCCGAGGACGAGGCGGAGCAGGGTCGACCACGACGACCGGTCCAGGTCGAGGAACGCGCGCCCGACCTGGTCGCGCCGCAGCAGCGAGTGGGCCGCCGCCCGGTTCCGCGACTCCATCAGCCGCGAGCAGATGTAGTCCACCGCGCAGGTCACCGTGTTGTCGGCCCAGCCGAGCGCCACGAACAGCGCGATCAGCCGGTCGGCCGCCTCGGCCACCGTCGTCAGCCGCGACCCGCCCGCGTCGGCCGCGGGCTCGTCGTCACCGATCCCATCCGGAGCAGCGGCGGTGCGGAAGACCGGGTGGAACTCGACGACGTCGGTCTCGTACTCGCTGAACCGGCGGGCGTCGTGCCGGTCCCGGGTCTCCCGGCGCCGCGCCTGGGCTGTCGAGCAGAGCAGCCCGGCCGCGCGCTCCTCGGCGACCAGACTGACCTGGACGGCGCGGGTGACCACCGCCCACGGGT
>JAGQUE010000024.1 GCA_020438665.1 Nocardioidaceae bacterium
TGCCGATAACGGCCGGACCCATCGCTGCGCCAGCCCCGACAGTGGAACCCGCCGACGCCAAAGCAGACATGATTCCTGCGCCACTCAGCCCCTCGACAACACCGATACTGGTGACCACACCCGTTGTCGCTGCGACCGATGCGCCGGCGACCGCTCCGTGCGCTGTCAGCGTGCCAGCGCCGCGGACTTGCTCACTGGCCTTCTTGCCTGTGCAACACCATGTGGCGAAGTGCTCACAGTTGTTCACGACGAGGTGGTAGCCAGTTTCCCCGATCCGCGACTCCGCCCGAGCGAGCGTGGTGTCAGCATCGTCACGTTTGCCGTACCGCCTCACCTTTAGTTCACCGCCCTTGAGGAAGTCCTCCAGCGGCGTCCGGGCGATGCCGGCGCTGATCTTGGCTTGCCCGGGTTCGCCAGTGAAGTGGATGACCGTGCCGTCACCCGCGTCGACGCCGTGGTGGGTGTACGCCCCCCGACTCACGTAGATGTGATCGCCACGTCCCATTCGCCTAATCCGTTCTCCAAGTTCTTGATGGGCAACAGGATGATGCACGTCACCGACACCGCGGAAGTCGACCCCGGCGACTGGGCTCTATGAACAGCCGGGGGCATGCCTCACAGCCGGATCTTCCAGGTTCGGAAGCGGGGCCCGTCTTGAATCGGCTGGACGTTTCCCTGACGGTTGCCTTGCTGGCTGCCCTCGCAACTGAGGACGGTAAAGGACGCACGCTCGCGTCTCGGCGGACTGACCTGGGGCTGCGGCCTCGGCTTGGTCGGCGCGCACGCCTACGCTGCCAGGGTGTGGGAGAGCCCGACAGGCCTGTGGAGGCGATTGAAGCTCGGCCGTGAGGAGTACCTCCAGCGGCTCCTGACCACGCTGATCCTCGACGGTGACGCGCCACCGTGGAACACACCGCGGTCACCAGGCGCTGCGGGGCGGCGATTCCTCGGTCTACTGGACGAAGCCGCTTACGGGCATCACGTCAGGAATGGATCATCGCGGTCTCCAGCGGTGTTCATCGATGAGTACCTGCTGCCCAAGATCGAGGAGGAAGCTGCGAACGGCTGGCCGGACTGGGCGGTCTTGTCTGAGGATCGCGTGTGGGTCATAGAACTTAAGACCGAAGCGGGGAGTCACCGCGCCGACCAATTGCCGTACTACTTGAGACTCGCCGCCGCGGCCTACCCCACCTGCAGCCTCGACCTGACCTACATCACCGGCCCGTTGACGAAGCCTGCGCCAGCCCTGCTCGAGGGTCAGCGCTACAGCCACATCACGTGGGAGGAGGTCCTCCCGCTCGTCGAGAGCGCATGGGGTGAGGACCACCGCCCCGCGGTAGCGACCTACGTCGAGATGGTCGCCACAGTCGTGAGCAACCTGAGCCTGCTCACGCCAACAGAGCAGCGCCAAACCGTGATCGGCTTGCACGACGGCGAGCCCATCGCTACGAGTATGCGATCTTCATTCCCTGACGGGTCAGCACAGCTGTCCATGACGGACCCAAGCGGCTTGCTGGATCTCGCTCGCGCGACGGCCGCCGACGGTCGCCAACGAGGTGTCGGCGCCCAGAATCCAGAAGCCCTCGAGGCGCTTCGAGATCAAGCACTTGCGGTGATCGGCAGCCTGCCGCCGGGTGACGCCACTCGGTTCGTGCTCCCCTGGCTTTGGCACGGCGGCCGCACCGATGGACGAGCACTCACACCCGAGGGCGAGGAGTTCGGACTCGAGCTCCGCTTCTCTCGCTACAACAAGGTCCAAGTGAATATCTAGAGCGTGCCGCCATCCAACGGGAGTAGGGCTCCGTGGGCGTGAGGAGTGTGAGGTCCCGGGAACTCGCCACCTCATGCAAAGTGCGGCACGACGGGCGACAGGTGTGGCCTACAGTCCTGACATGGCGCTATACCAGGAACTGACCGGTCAAGGGCGCGTCCTCGGAGGGCACCTTGCCGGCGGTGTTGTCCTCTCCGGCGGTTCAACGCCCTTCTCCAAGCACGGTGACCTCGCCATCCAACACTCCTCGAACCCTTTCAAGCGGCACAGAATCAACGCCGAGACCGTTCGTGATTGGGAGGAACTTGACCCACAGCAGGGAGTGGCCGGAGCCATGGGCCGCGCAGCGGCCAGGGCCGCCTTACCAGGAGCGTTCGGCAAGGCAGTCGGAGCTGGCTTGGGCGCCGCCTTCGACTCTGGGCACACTCTGCGCGTGACCTGGGCCGACGACAAGCAGTCGATCATCGCGCTCCCTGAGAAGCAGTTCCTGGTCTTGTCGGTATTGCTGAAGGACATTCAGGTCATCACTGACTTCTCGAAGCGGGAGGCGGAGCCGCCGAGCTCTAGGACAGCTGAGACGCTCGCCGGTCTCGCGTCGTCGATCTTTCCGAAAGGTAGGCACAAACTACCGCCCGCAGTCGACGTTGCACCTGCGCCGGATGCTGCCGAACAGATCGCGAGGCTGGCATCACTTCACGCGCAGGGCATCCTGACGGACGAGGAGTTCTCGGACAAGAAGGCCGAACTCCTCAAGCGCCTGTAGCGCGCCACGCAATCAGGCCAACCGCAGCAGTCCCTACTCGCGGCGGTATGACACGGCCGCTCCAGCCGGAGGCTATACGCGGCGGTATGACACGGCCGCTCCAGCCGGAGGCTATACGCGGCGGTATGACACGGCCGCTCCAGCCGGAGGCTATACGCGGCGAAAAGGGACACCCTCGCAGCGGCGATACGGGTTGCTCAACGGCGCGCTCGAATCCTGTGCATGCGCCCATGCGGAGCCATCTGTCCGCGGCGAGCAACTCGTGAGCGGAAAGCCGCAGCGTGTGCCCCTGGCAGGCTAGGTGGGCCCGTTCGCGTCACCCGCCGAGCCATTCACAGGCACTGATCATTGCTCAAGCAGCGGCCAAGGCTGCGGTCATTCCAAGTCTTTGAGAAGTTCAAGGGCAGCGGGGTCAGAGAGTGATTCCTGGACACACCGCCACAGTTCCAGATTGGCCGCCGCCCAGCGACTGTACTGATCCAGGGCTGCTTTGCTGTAGAAGTAGTATCCCGCCTCGGAGATTGGCTGCTGCTCGCCTAGGATCTTCTTGGCCAGGTCCGCCAGCTTCATGTCATTCTCTTGCATGTAGCGCCAAGAAAGCATAACAGGTGTAAATGGCAACGCTTTGAACATCGTGTCGGCGTCGCTAAGCGCCTGTGCCTCGAGGGAGATATTTCGCTGCCTGTTTTTCGTCTCTGCTGATTGAACGACTTCCTCGATGAGATCAGAGACGTTCGACTGCAGTCCGCAATCGGCCAGGATGCGTCGTCGTATCTCTTCGCCGTGTCGCGCGTCCGTCTTGGGGCCAACGAAGTAGTTCAAATCGTGTGTCAGAGCGGCAAGCTCAACAAGCGCCGGGTTGGCCCCGTTCTCCTTGGCGAAGGCGATTGCCTTCGCTCGGACGAACCGAATATGAAACCAGCCATGAAACGCTAAGGTTCGGTTGGCATGGTATAGGTCAAGGCATGCGCGCTCCACGCTCCGAATCACGGCATCATCTATTTCTATGCTGGCCGCGTCGCTCATCTCTCCTCCATCCCTGTTAGGAGGTTCCGAAGTTTGGACTGCAGCATCCTAGGTCGCTCACCGAAAACCACGTGGCGCTGGATTCTTCCGGTACGTAGATCATATGAAGTGCTGGCAGGTTTCACCGGAGGCAACTTGATAAGCAGCGTCACTGTATTCGGCAAGGTCCTCACTAAGCGGTGAAATAACTCGTTCGGCACCCGGGCCACTTCCCCGCAACGGACGGATCCAACCTCCAGCAGATGGTACCTCTCTCGAACGACGACAGACTCATCGAGATCCACACGGTAGTTTTCGAAGTCATATCCACCACTCAGTATGAGTGATGCAAAGTCGTATCTGTGGTCATGCAGCGAACCAGCGTAGGTCACGGGCGTCGATCCATTACTCTTGTACTCATTAAGTGCGATCCGAACGCCCTCGTCGGGCAAGCCAGCCAACTGCCACACGAAATGGGTCGAAGTCTCGTGCAGACGAGCTGCCTGTGCCGCCTGGTAGTTGATGTCGTCGAAGTCTTGAAGCAGTTGACCCAGTAGCGACTGAATGTCGGACGAGCGCCTGGCTAGGGTTTCCACCGCGTCATCCAACGTGGGTTCGTCTAAGGCTTCCATAAGAACAAGAAGCTTCTCACCGATTTTCATGCCAAGGCACCGTCCGCCCGGAACTTCTTCTCAAAATCCAAGAATGCATTCTTTCGATACTCCCACTTGGCCACGTCCAGGCGTTCCCCAGTGATCCGCTCGAACATGTCGAAGAATGCGTAAAGGTCGACGTGTTTTCCTATCTCGAAGCGTCGAACGTGAGGAGAGTCGCGAATCTGACCGCATTCGCTGATCTGGAGTTGATAAAGAAGCGATCCTGACGAGAAGCGAACCGACAGCGGGAAGGCAGCCGCTTCGTCGTTACTGCTGAAGAGGGTGATCCATGCTCCATCGCGGAGAACTTCGAACCTATCTAGGGAAGGGCTCCGCGTAAGTATGACCTCTATCGAGCTGACGCTATGACGGGAAAGATACAGTCCGACCAGCCCCTGATACAAGTCCTCCAATAGCGAGTCCCGGAGATCTTCCTCGGCGCGAGACGCATCTCCCTGATGAACCCGCATGTTGTAGCTCAGTCGAAGATTGAACGAGTCGGCGGACGATGGATCCGGTAGAAGAACGTGGACATCGCAAGAAGGAGATGCCCCGGTGCGCAGCCGGACGGCGAGATATCTTGCGGAGTATCCGCGGAACCAGTAGTAGGGAGACCCTCGGAAATCCCGTGATAGGGCAGCGTTGAATCGCGGGTCAGGTACGTCACCGCTCGGGAAGTCGTGAGTGGGAAGGTAGTCACCACTCAATCGAGCAACGGTGCTGCGCATGTCCACGGTTAACGCCTCGGCGAAAGCCGCTAGGTAGTGCGCCTGCATACGATTTGCAGCGCGTCCCGAGAGCCGATACTGCACGGCTCCGAAGATGGCGGCTACCAGGAGCCCAGTGCTCACCGCTTCGAGTACTCGACGCCAGGCTGAGTCGGCAGCCGTGAGTTGGGCGGCCCAAAGCACGGCGAGCGAGGCCAACGCAACTCCAAGGAGGAGCACCCACTCCCGGAGGCCCGCCTGAACCTCGGAGCGGCGCTCCACATCGGCTCGCAACTGTTCGAAGGACTGATCCACGCACGCCACACTAGCCGCGAGACGCCGGCGCCCTAGGGACCCTGGATGCCCAATGGACTTGTGCCTCACTCCTGAAGGACCCGTCAAGACCTGTGGATGCTCGGGTCACGCGGCGTAAGTCGCTCTTTGTGGGCGGGGTGACATACGCCCCTAGCCCCGGTCTTTCATGACGGCGCCGATGCGGCTGCCGCTGTGTGGAGTGAGTCGGTGACGGTCCGTGGGTACGACGTCGTGCCGGCTGGCGCTGCCGGGCTGCGGTTCTCCGGGTGGTGGTGTGGTGGGCGGGCGGTGGTCAGGCTGGTTGCGGGATCGCGGCGATGTTGGCGAAGACGGCGGCGATCGCGGTCGCCCATGGCCAGGACTCTGGGATCCGGAGGTGTCGTCGGCGTGCGCTGTGGGTGAGCCTGGCCGGGACGTGGAGGAAGCGGTAGCGCAGGGCCTTCGGCTCACAGGTCGCCAGGGTCTTGGCGTCGCCGGTCAGGGCCAGCAGCCGGGTCCAGGCGACCAGGTCGGCCGCGAGCTGGGTGAGCATCAGCCAGGCCTGGTTGATCTTGAACTCCCGCGACGGGAAGCGTCCCAGCCCGGTGTCTTTGGCGTGCCGGATCCGGTCCTCGACCCGGGCGTGGGCACGGTGTCGGGCTTCGAGGAACGCCAACTGCCCGACCTTGGTGTTGGTCACGAACGCTTGGTAGCGCCAGCCGTCGCGTTCTTCGAACAGCGACAGTTGCGCGCCCGGGTGGGGTCGTTCGCGGCGCACGATCACCCGCATCTGCTCGGGCCACTTCGCGAGGACTGCCTTGTCGATGAGGCCGGTCAACTCGGCGACGTCGCCGCCCTCACGCACCCCGCCGTCAGCGTCGAGTGCCGGTGTCCAGAGCTTCGCTGGGACCAGGTCGATCGCGTCGCGAATCTTCTCAGTGATCGCGAATCCCACCGAGTACTCGACACTTCGGCCGCGGACCTGGCCCTGTGCGGTGAGCCAGTCCAGCAGCTCGTGGGAGGCGCCCGCGCCGTCGGAGCGGATGAGCAGCTTCTTACGGTGGACGGCCGGGATCTGGCCGATCGCGTCGATGAGGACCTCGATGTGGTCCGCTGCGGTGTTCGAGCCGGCGTTCCCGGCACGGAGCTTGGCGGCGAGGAACTCGCTGGTGTTGTCGCACCACACCCCGAGCGGGTGGAACCCGAAGGTTCGCTTGAACGTGGCTGCCGCGTTCTCCTTCTCGCTGTGGGAGATCACGATCGTGGCGTCGGTGTCCAACACGATCACCTCGTCGAGGTCGGTGCCGGCGACCCGGCTGGCCGGAACACCGTCGGGGAACTGGGACCACACGTGGCGGCGGACCCGAGCCCGCGCGGTCGCGATCTTCTTCAACCGACCCGGCGTGATCTCGTCCAGGGCGCGCCACACCGTCGGCGGCGACGCGACCGCACCCAACACGCCGCTCTGGTGGCGCAGCACGTCAATGTCGGCGATCGCCTCACCACCGTCGGCGAGCATCACCGCGACATCGGCCAGCACCCGACCACGGTCATGACCGGGGTGGAAGTTGCGCCGGGCCATCGCCTTGGACAACTCGCCCGTCAGCCCGGTCCGGTCGGCCAGGAGCCGGGTCGCGACACTGCCCGCGTGGGCCACCACGCCGACACCATCAGCGGTCACGGACAAGCCTGCAGACCACGAAGTACGCTTCACCTACGGAGTGCCTTCCAGCTCGAGCTTCTTGGACTGTCGCAAGAACAAGAATCCCAAGCAGGACAGGCACTTCCGTGCTTCTACACGCCGATCAGCCCGCCAAGACGTGAACGATCCGGGCTAGTGGGCGCTGTGACGCAGGCCGGGGTTGCCATTCGACACTTCAGAGGGGTCCTCGTTCAGGCGCGTCTGGAGGAGCGGATGGGGCGCAGCCGGGCGGACGGAATGGGACGGAGGGCTGTTTCGAGCTCGTCGAGCCGGATCCGGATGGTCCGACGGCCGCAGGCGTAGGCCGGGATCGTGCCGTCGCTGATACGGCGTCGGATGGTGCGGGTGGACATCGACATGACAATGGCGGCGTCTTCGAGGCTGAGGTAGACGGGGAGTTCCTTCTTGGCCATTGGATTGGTCCTTTCAGGGTGATCGGGAGATCGGCGGCTGGTGGCCCTGCAAGTCGCCGGAGGGCGAGCGGCGCGGGGCGGCGTCACAGGGATCTGCCGTCGGTGATGGCCTTCCGCTGGCGGCGGTCCGGCCGGTGGACCAGGGCCGCCATCAGGTCGCTGCGGGTCTCGTCAGGGGCCGCGCCGTTGAGTGAGCGTCGCGGTCGCAGTTCGTTCCGGACGGTACGGATGACCTCGAGCTCGGCGGCGCTGGTGGCCGGCGCGTAGCGCTCGCGGGCCGGATGCACTACCTCACCGGTGCTGGCGTCGAGTCGAGGCACGGCGACTCGCTGCAGATAGGCACGCCGCCGTACGCCTTCCTCGAGTGCGTCGGCGATTCGGGCGTCGACCTTGTCGAACAGCGCCTGGAAGCCGGCGAGGATTCGTGGCTCCACGACCGCGTCTGACGGCACCGTCTTGAGGCGGGTGACCGCGTTTGCGCCTTCGGCCGCGGCGAGTGCACCCCGGCCGATCTCGCCGCCAAGATCGCGGAGTTGGCGTTGGATGACGGTGTACGTCGCTCCACGAGCCTGCCAGCGCTCGGCCAACGCCGAGTCCACGCGGCTGGCCAGCGGCGCCAGTCTGGCCGACAGCAGCCGCTGGGAGTCGACGACCAGACGCAGGTTCACCAGGTTGGGGAAGGTCTTGAGTCGCACGAGGAGGTCGTGCTCGGCCTGGAGAACGCCGAGGATGCCGGGCCTGACCGGTCCGCCGATCGGCTTGGTGCGGGGTCGCCAGCCCATCGCATCGACGGTGAAGTCGGGTTGGCCGAGACCCACCTCGAGCGCGGTGGCGAGGGCGGCCCAGCCCAGTCTGGCTCCGTTGGGGAGTCGCTGCCAGGCCGGGGTGTTGCTGTATCGCTCGTCGAGGATGACGAGAGCTTGTGTGATCGCGGCGACGTCGCCGGCCAGGGCCTGGGCCTGCGGCGCGGTGAGTCGCCTCGCGACCTCCCCGGCGGTGTCGTGCTCGGCGAGGGCGGCCGCGCGCGCGGCCTGTCGCCAGTGCTCGACGAGAGGGTTGTGGCTCGGCGTAGTCAGCAGTTCGCTGGATGCGATCGAGGCGGATGACTGGGTCGCCGCATGATCGAGGGCACCAGCGAGCTCTCCAGCAGGGGTGGCGATCGTCCCGGTCGGTCGGAACGGGTTGGTCGGCCGGATCTGACGTCGGTTGAACATGAAGGGCGCGGTCGTCCGCATCGCCTGGGTGCACCAGATCACGAGGCTCTGCCGGTACTGCCGGATCTGCTGGCCGAGCACTTCCCGGCTAGCACCGGCCGGGGGGCCGAGCAGGTGCTGGATCCGGTGCACCCGAAGGAGCGCCGCCAGTTCCCGGCGCATGGCCGCGCCGTTCTCGCCGTACATCACGCGCCGTCCAGCGCCCGGGCCTGCTCAAGCTCGGCCAGGATCAGCTCGACCTCCAGCTCGTCAACGCCGTAGGCCACGAGTTCCTCGATGGCCGATGATGCCGCGGCCAGAAGCGCGAACGGATCGTCGGTGAGGCCGGCGGCGCCGAGAGGCGGGCAGTCGTCGCGATGAAGGCGATCGAGCGCAATCAGGACGTGCTCGTACGCCGAGGACGCCTCGACCGTGACCGCGTGGTCGGACAGGGCGGCCACCGCCGTCCGCGCCAGACCGAGGGTCCGTGCGTGGGGGAGCAACACCATGATCACCTCCTCCTCGAGGTCGAGTGTCTGCGCGCTATGAGCCAGGGCGCCGGCGCGGGCGGCCGCGACTGTGGACAACATGCAGGGAGCGGGTCCCAGACGCGAGACCTAGGTGTTGGCGGCGCCCGCGA
>JAGQUE010000317.1 GCA_020438665.1 Nocardioidaceae bacterium
GAGGTCGCCACGCCCGAGGACGCCCAAGAGGTGTGCGGGGCGATCCGCGGCCGCATCCGCGAGACGTTCGGGGACGCGGCTGCCGACGGCGTCCGCATCCAGTACGGCGGCTCGGTCAAGGCGGCCAATGTCGCCGGCATCATGGAGAAGGCCGACATCGACGGCTGCCTCGTCGGGGGCGCCAGCCTGCAGGCCGACGAGTTCGGCGGGATCTGCCGGTTCTATGACATGCCGGTGCTGTGAGGGCCCGGAAACTATGGCGTTGTGTGACATCTGGGTGAACTGACCAGGCCGGTCCTGTGATTCCGACCATCGTCAAGTAGGCTTTGCGATCGTGACTCTCGCTCTCACCATCGTCCTGATGATCACCAGCGCGATCCTCATCCTGCTGGTCCTCCTGCACAAGGGCCGTGGCGGTGGGCTGTCCGACATGTTCGGGGGCGGTGTCTCCAGCTCGCTCGGCGGCAGTTCCGTCGCCGAGCGCAACCTCGACCGGTTCACGGTCGGCATCGGCGTCATCTGGTTCGTGACCATCATCGGTCTGGGCCTCTGGATGGCACACGCGGGCTGACGGGCCCGACACAACCCCTTCGAGCTGGGCTCGTCCGAGAAAGGACTCCTTCCGTGGCTGGTGGAGGAAACGCGATTCGTGGCAGCCGTGTCGGCGCCGGGCCGATGGGTGAGGCAGAGCGCGGTGAGGCGGCGCCTCGTCAGACCGTGGCCTACTTCTGCGCCAACCGTCACCGCTCGGTGGTGACGTTCGCGATCGAGGCATCGATCCCCGAGTCCTGGGACTGCCCCAAGTGCGGCCTGCCGGCGTCGATGGACTCCGACAACCCGCCGCCGGCGCCGCGCATCGAGCCCTACAAGACCCACCTCGCCTATGTGAAGGAGCGCCGCTCCGACGCCGAGGCCAAGGACATCCTGGACGAGGCGCTCCAGACGCTGCGCAGCCGCCGCAAGAACGGCGAGATCATCTTCTAGTCCGGCAGTCGCGAGCCCGCGGCCTCGTCGAGGAACCAGGTCGTCTCGATGCGGCCGGCGACCCGTCCTGCGGGGACCTCGTCGTGGGACGAGGGCGAGAGCGCCGTGGCGATGGCGTCGGCCTTGCCGTCGCCGCTGGCGACGAACCACATCGCTCGACCGTTGTCGAGCACCGGACGGGTGAAGGACACCCGCAAGGGTGGCGGCTTGGGTGACCCGGTCACTCCCACGACGGGGCGCTCGGTCTCCTCCACCTGGGGGAACCCCGGGAACAGTGAGGCAATGTGTCCGTCGGGACCGATGCCGAGCATGACCACCTCGAACTCGACGGGACCGTGAGCGGCGAGCTCGGCGGCATGGAGCTCGGCCGCGGCGTCGACGTCCACTGCGTCGGCGGTCGACGGCATCTCGTGGATGTTCGCCGCCGGGACGGGCAGCAGGTCGAGCATCGCCGCGCGGGCCTGGCCCGCGTTGCGGTCGGCGCTGTCGGGCGCGACGAAGCGCTCGTCGCCCCACCAGAATGCCACGCGCGACCAGTCGACCGACGCATCGGTGGCCAGCCGGGCGACCTCACGGTGGATCTCCTCGGCGATGGTGCCGCCGGTCAGCATGACGTGAGGGTCTCGGCCCGACGCCTGAGCCTCCTCGAGCCGCTCGAGCAGGCGCGTGGCGACGGCGGCCGCCACGCCGGCGGCGTCGGGCAGCACCTCGACGGACGGGGCCGTCACGAGCGCGCCTTCGCCGTCAGGGCGACGAGCCGTTTGGCGGTCGCCGCATAGATGTCGTCCTCGTCCAGCCGACGCAGTTCCTCAGCGAGCAGCTCGGGCACCTCGCGGCGTCGCAGGGCCACCGGCCGGTCGGGCTGGCCTGGGGAGGAGAACGTCGCGAGCCGGCCGTCGTCGCGCGTGATGGAGATCGGGCCCTCCTTGGTGTTCATGGTGACCTCGGTGATGCCGGGACCGCGGGAGGTGAGTCGCTCGACACGCACCTTGAGCCGATCGCTGAGCCATGCCATCAGCAGGTCGGCGCTGGGGCTGACGCGCTCGGCGCGGATCGTCACCGACGTGACCTTGAGCGGCTGCTGGTCGACGGCGGCGGCCAGCATGGCGCGCCAGGGGGTGATGCGGGTCCACGCGAGGTCGGTGTTGCCGGTCGCATAGCAAGCGCACTGGGCCTGGAGGGCACGGGACTTACCGCGGGTGACATAGGCCGCGTCGGTGATCCGTCGGCGTCCCAGCCGACCGATGGGATCCGCAGCGGGATCGTCGGGGTGGTCACGTGGCCACCACACTGCGACGGGCGAGTCAGGCAGGAGCAGGGGCAGTACGACGGACTCCGGGTGCTTGACCACCTCACCGGAGAGCCGGATGAGCGCCGTCTCGCCGGACCAGCCGTTGCCGATCCCCACCTGGGCATTGACCCGTGCGGTGCCCCGGGCGCTGCCGAGGATGACGCCGAGGATCCGGGCCGGGTGCTCGTGGGAGGCGTGCTGGGCGGCCTCCATCGCCCGGCCGGAGGCCTCCTCGTCGACGACCACGACCAGGGTCATCACCATGCCCATCACCGGGCTGCCGGCCTGGGTGCGCGCGGCGACGAACTCGGCCGCGATCTCCGCGGCGTTGGTGTCGACCAGCTCGGTGAGGTGTGCTGCTCTCGTCGCCGTCATCAGGGCCTCCTCCAGCTCCGGCCGTCACGGGCGAGCATCTGGTCGGCCGAGGCGGGCCCCCAGGTGCCGGACTCGTAGGGGTCGGGCCGGCCTTTGGCGGCCCAGTAGTCGAGGATCGGGTCGAGGATCTTCCAGGACTGCTCGACCTCTTCGTGCCGTGGGAAGAGCGGCGGGTCGCCGAGGAGGACGTCGAGGATCAGCCGTTCGTAGGCCTCGGGCGACGCCTCGGTGAACGACCCGCCATAGGCGAAGTCCATCGACACGTCCCGGATCTCCATGGCGGTGCCGGGGACCTTGGAGCCGAACCGGAGCGTGACCCCCTCGTCGGGCTGGACCCGGATGACCAGGGCGTTGCGCGTGAGATCCTCGGTGGCGGCCTTGGCGAACGGCAGGTGGGGCGCCTGTTTGAAGACGACCGCAACCTCGGTGACCCGGCGCGCGAGCCGCTTGCCGGTGCGGAGATAGAACGGCACCCCGGCCCAGCGGCGGTTGTCGACGTCGAGCTTGATGGCAGCGAAGGTCTCGGTGGTCGAGGACGACGAGATGCCGCCCTCCTCGAGGAAGCCGGGCACCTTGACGCCGCCGGCCCAGCCCTCGGCGTACTGGCCGCGCGCGGTTGCCAGGTCGAGCCGACGGGGCAAGGTGACCGAGGACAGGACCTTGAGCTTCTCGATGCGCAGGTTCTCGGCATCGAAGGAGGTCGGCTCCTCCATCGCCACCAGCGCCATCAGCTGGAGCAGGTGGTTCTGGATCACGTCGCGGGCGGCACCCACGCCGTCGTAGTAGCCGGCCCGGCCACCGATGCCGACGTCCTCGGCCATCGTGATCTGCACGTGGTCGACATAGTTGGCGTTCCAGATCGGCTCGAACATCGCGTTGGCGAACCGCATGGCCAGGATGTTCTGGACCGTCTCCTTGCCGAGGTAGTGGTCGATGCGGAACACCGACCCGCTCGGAAAGACGTCGTTGAGGATCGCGCTCAGCTCGCGCGCGGACTCGAGGTCGTGGCCGAACGGCTTCTCCACGACCACCCGGCGCCACGAGCCCTCGCGGTGGTCGACGAGACCATGCTCCTTGAGCTGGCTGACCACGTCACCGAAGAAGCGTGGCGGGATCGAGAGATAGAAGACATGGTTGCCTCCGGTGCCCCGCACCTCGTCGAGCTCCTGGATCGTGCGGCGCAGCCGGTCGAACGCGGCGTCGTCGGCGAAGTCGCCCGGCACGAACCGGAAGCCCTCGGCGAGCTGCTGCCACACCTCCTCGCGGAACTCGGTGCGGGCGTGCTCGCGGACCGAGTCGTGGACGATCTGGGCGAAGTCCTGGTCGGCCCAGTCACGCCGGGCGAAGCCCACGAGCGAGAAGCCGGGCGGCAGCAGGCCGCGATTGGCCAGGTCGTAGATGGCCGGCATGACCTTCTTGCGCGACAGGTCGCCGGTGACGCCGAACAGCACCATGCCGCAGGGGCCGGCGATGCGGGGGAGTCGCCGGTCCTGCGGGTCGCGGAGCGGATTGGTCATCAGCGGCGGTGAGACCGGTAGTAGTCGATGAGCGCCTGCGTCGAGGCGTCCTGCTGGTCGCGCGCCGTGGCGTCGCCCGCCACCGCGGGGCTGATCTGCTGGGCCAGCTGCTTGCCGAGCTCGACCCCCCACTGGTCGAAGCTGTCGATGCCCCACACCACGCCCTGGGTGAACGTGATGTGCTCATAGAGCGCGATCAGCTGGCCGAGCACCGACGGCGTCAGAGCCGGGGCCATGATGGATGCCGTCGGACGATTGCCCGAGAACACCCGGGCCGAGACGATCTCCTCGGCGGTGCCCTCGGCGCGCACCTCGTCGGCGGTCTTGCCGAACGCCAGCGCCCGGGTCTGGGCGAAGAAGTTGGCCAGG
>JAGQUE010000318.1 GCA_020438665.1 Nocardioidaceae bacterium
CCGACCTCGACAACGTCGGCGACTCGGGCTCGGCCATGCGAGCCCTCGCATCGTCCCTTCTCGCTAACGCCGAGACGCGCGTCGTCTACCGGCAGGAGTCCGATCAGCTAGGCACGACCGCTGCCGCCCTCGGGCTGACCGGAACCGAGCAGTCATTGCTTCCGACGATGGGCACTGGCCAGGGGCTCTGGCGAATCAAGCACCGCTCGTTCGTCGTACAACATCAGCTCCATCCCGCCGAGCTGGAACTCTTCGACACCACCGGCCGCATGAACGGCGGTCAGGCGGGATGACCCTCCAGGATCACCTTGAGTCGAGCGAGATCGGCGACAACCAGCGCGGCATCGCGCTCAAAGTCCTCGTCGCTCATGTCGAGCTGTCGAAGCGTGAAGACAACCTCCGAGCCCTCGGGGTGGGCAAGCACCCTCAGCGGGTTGGTCACCACCGCGCCGGTGGGCAACGTGACGTCGTGGTCAAGCACGCCGAAGTCATTGGGCGGCACGAACTTCACTGTGACTTGCCCCATCGGGGACTCCACGACGAGCAGATCGCCGTCGCGCTTTCACGTCGGCCTCAGCCAGACCTGCCGCCCACTTGGGCAGGTTCTCCGGCTCGGCTGCGAAGGCGTAGACGTCGTCGGGAGCAGCCGCGATGACTGTGCTGACATGGCGGCTTCTCATGGGCACCATCCTCTCAGCCCGCGTGTGGCCCCGGCTGCACACCTGTCGTCTGAGACAGGAGGCATCCGATGAGAATCCAGACCAGGGACCTCGCGGCCCGCGAGGAGAAGCTCGAAGCACTCCAGCAGAAGCTCACCGAGTCGGTAGGCGCGCTCGTGACAGGCGATGACTGGCGGCGGGCGTTGGAGTTCGCCGCGAAGTTCCGAGGGCGCAGCTTTGGGAACACGATGCTGATCGCGGTCCAGCACTACGCCGCGTTCCAGCAGGGCCGAGTGCCTGAGCCGATGCCGACGTACGTCGCCGGCTTCAAGCAGTGGCTGAGCCTCAACCGTGCCGTGATGAAGGGCCAGTCCGGGTACGCGATCCTCGCGCCGGTCACTGCCCGGTTCGCGTCCTCGAACCCAGCGGACCCGGAGTCGTGGCGTCGCCTCGCCCGGGGCGAGAAGCCCGGCTTCGGTGAGGCGGTCCGGTCGAAGTTGGTCGGGCTCAAGCCCGCGCACGTCTGGGACATCTCCCAGACCGACGGCGACCCGATCCCCGAGACGCCCCGTCCGGCGCTGTTGCAAGGTCAGGCGCCGGATGGGCTCTGGGACGGGCTCGCGGATCAGATCACTGCGCACGGGTTCGAGTTGCGTCTCGTTTCGGATGCGCGGTCAATCGGTGGTGCGAACGGGTTGACCGACTACATGACCCGGGAGGTGTCGGTGCGGATGGACATGGACGACGCCGCCCAGGTCAAGACGATCGCCCACGAACTCGGCCACGTCATGCTCCACGGCCCGGACAACGCCGATGCCGCCATGCACCGTGGCATCGCAGAGGTCGAGGCCGAGTCGGTCGCGCTCATGGTCGGTGCGGCGCACGGGCTGGCGACCGATGACTACACGATCCCGTACGTCGCCTCGTGGGCATCGAGCGTCCCGGGCAAGACCCCTGTCGAGGTCGCGCAGTCGACCGCGGAGCGGGTGCGGGGTGCGACGGTCACGATTCTCGACAAGCTCGACACTCCGCAGGTCGGTGATGGGAACCCGCCCGGACTCGACCGCGAAG
>JAGQUE010000319.1 GCA_020438665.1 Nocardioidaceae bacterium
GCGACGGGTTCGCGCTCGCCGCGACGCCGGGGTCACAGGCCCACGACGAGATCGTCTCCACCGACGCCGGCCTGCGTCGTACGTCGGGCCGCGCCGGCGGCACCGAGGGCGGTATGACGACCGGTGAGGTGCTGCGCGTCCGCGCGGCGATGAAGCCGATCGCCACCGTCCCGCGGGCGCTGCGGACAGTCGACGTGGCCACCGGCGAGGAGGCGGTGGCCCACCACCAGCGCTCCGACGTCTGTGCCGTCCCCGCAGCGGGCATCGTCGCCGAGGCCATGGTGGCGCTCGTGCTCGCCGAAGCCGTCCTGGAGAAGTTCGGCGGCGACTCGGTCCGCGAGACCCGTCGCAACGTCGAGAGCTATCTCGACACGCTGAGGTTCCGGTGACCGGTCCGGCCACGGGACGGGTGACGTGAGCGCGGGGCCCCGCGCCGTCCTCGTCGGGCCGATGGGGGCGGGCAAGACCACGGTGGGCGCGATCCTCGCGGCGGCCTGGGGAGTCACACTTCGCGACACCGACGCCGATGTCGAGGCCGCCGAGGGACGCTCGGTGTCCGACATCTTCGTCGAGTCCGGCGAGGCCGTCTTCCGCGAGCTCGAGGCCGCGGCCGTGGCCGAGGCGCTCGCCACCCACGACGGGGTGCTCGCGCTGGGCGGGGGAGCCGTACTCGACCCACGCACCCGCGACCTGCTGACCGGCCATCCGGTCGTCTTCCTGCGGGTCGGGCTCTCCGACGCCGTCAACCGGGTCGGGCTGGGGGTGGGACGCCCGCTCCTGCTCGGCAACGTCCGCTCCCGCGTCAAGGCGCTCCTCGACGAGCGCACCCCCGTCTATGAGTCGGTCGCGACGATCTCGGTCGACACCGACGGCCGCACCCCAGAGGATGTGGCCAGCGAGATCCAGGAGGAACTGCGATGACCGGCACGACGACGGCCGAGGCCACGACGCTGCGCGTGGGCGGCGCGTCGCCCTACTCCGTCGTCGTGGGCGTCGGGCTCGCCGGCCGCCTCCCCGACCTCCTCGGGCCGGGCGTCGAGCGGGTCGCGCTCATCCACGACGCCGAGGTCACCGACCTCGCCGAGGGGGTGCTGCGAGTGCTGCGCGACCGCTACGACGTCCTGGCCCTCGGGCTGCCGTCCGGGGAGGACGCCAAGAGCGCCGCGGTCGCCGCCGAGTGCTGGGAGTCGCTCGGTCGCGCCGGCTTCACCCGGTCCGACGCCGTCGTCACCTTCGGCGGCGGGTCCACCACCGACCTGGGCGGTTTCGTCGCCGCCACCTGGCTGCGCGGGGTCCGCGTCGTCCACGTGCCCACCACCCTGCTCGCGATGGTCGATGCCGCCGTCGGCGGCAAGACCGGCATCAACACCGGGGCCGGCAAGAACCTCGTCGGCTCCTTCTTCGAACCCGCCGGCGTGCTGTGCGACCTCGCGTTGCTCGGCACCCTGCCACCCGCCGAGCTGGCCTCCGGGCTCGGCGAGGTCGTCAAGTGCGGCTTCATCGCGGACCCCGTGATCCTCGACCTGGTCGAGACCACGCCGCCCGACGAGCTCACCGCCGGGTCGGCGGTGATGCGCGAGCTCGTCGAGCGGGCCATCCGGGTCAAGATCGACGTCGTGGTCGCCGACCTCAAGGAGACCGGCGGGGCCGACGGACACCCCGGCCGCGAGGTCCTCAACTATGGCCACACGCTGGCCCACGCGATCGAACGCGCCGAGGACTACGGCATCCGCCACGGCGAGGCGGTCGCCATCGGCTGCGTCTTCGCCGCCGAGCTCGCGTCGCGGGCCGGGTCGCTCGACCCGGCGGTCGTGGCCCGCCACCGGTCCGCGCTCGAGCGGGTGGGGCTGCCCACCACCTATGCCGGCGCCTCGTTCGAGGAGCTGCGTGACGCGATGGCCGTCGACAAGAAGTCGCGTGGCTCGCGACTGAGGTTCGTGGTGCTCGACGACCTGGCTCGCCCGCGCGTCCTCACGGCGCCGCCCGAGGAGGCCCTGCGGGCGTCGTACGACGCCATCGCCGGTGGTGCCTCGTGAAGGTCCTCGTGCTCAACGGCCCCAACCTGGGGAGGCTCGGGCGGCGCCAGCCCGAGATCTATGGCACCACCACCCACGCCGAGCTCGCCGACCAGTGCGCCGCCTGGGGGAGCGGGCTCGGGCTGGACGTCGAGGTGCGGCAGACCAACCACGAGGGCGAGCTGCTCGACTGGCTCAACGCTGCCGCCGACGACGCCACCGCGATCGTGCTCAACGCGGGGGCGTGGACCCACTACTCCTATGCGCTCTATGACGCCTGCGCCCAGCTGACCGCGCCGCTGGTCGAGGTGCACCTGTCGGAGCCCAAGCAGCGCCCCGAGGTGTTCCGCCACACCTCGGTCATCGAGCCCCACGCGATCGCCACCATCGCCGGCCACGGCATCGACGGCTATCGGCAGGCCCTCGCGCTGCTCGCCTCCCGCCGTCCGCAGCGCTGAGGCCGCCTCGCGCAGCGGCGTCGCACGACGGAACCGCCGCCGGGGCGCGGCCGTCCGACCCTCCAGGGACGAACGAGAGGCGAGGACGATGGACCGACCGGTGACCGTGCGACTGGGGAGTGTGCTGCTGGCGGTGGTGATGGTCCTCGCGGTGGCCGTGGCCTATCTGGTCGGTGCCGCCGGGGGCGGGGGAGAGCCGGCCCAGGCCGCCGACAACGGCGCGACGCCGTCGACCGACCAGCCCCGGACCGTCAGGATGGTCGGCAAGGGTCAGGTGACCGCGGTCCCGGACATGCTGTCGTTCACGGTGGTGGTCACCGTGAAGCGGACCGAGCTCGACGCGGCGCTCGCCGACTCCAGCACGACGATGAAGAGCGTCCTGGACCGGCTCGCCGACTTCGGCGTGGCCAAGGGTGACGTCCGGACGACGGGGCTCTCGATGAGCCCGGAGTATGCCTACCACTCCTATGCACCTCCCACCCTGACCGGCTATCGCGTCACCCAGCAGGCGCGGGTCCACGTCCGCACCCTCGGCCAGGGCGGGGCTGCGATCAGCGCCGCCGTCGCGACCGGCGGCAACGAGGTGCGCGTCCGCAACCTCCAGCTCCAGGTCTCCGATCCCGACGCCGCCCTCGCCGAGGCTAGGAAGGCGGCGATCGAGCAGGCCAAGGCCAAGGCCGAGGAGTACGCCGGCGCGGCCGGCGGCGAGCTCGGCGCGGTGCAGACCATCCGCGAGATCTCGGTGCAGGCACCGACGCCCCGGCCACTCGCCTACAACACCGCCGCCGACGCGCCGCTCAAGAGCGTCCTCCCGATCCGCGCGGGGGAGAGCGATCTGTCAGTCCGCGTCGAGGTGGTCTGGGCGCTCGGCTGAGCGGTCGGCGTCACACGGGAGCCGGACCAGGAAATAGGCGCCCACGCGGGCCGGGGGCTAGACTGCTCCGCCGATGCTGGGCGCGCAGCGCCCGCCGCAGGACTCCCTCGACGACGTAAGGCTGTTTCACGCCCATGGCAACCACGAACGACCTCAAGAACGGCATGGTTCTCAACCTCGATGGCCAGCTCTGGCAGGTCATCTGGTTCCAGCACCACAAGCCCGGCAAGGGCGGCGCGGTCGTGCGCACCAAGCTCAAGGCCGTGGAGTCCGGCAAGACGGTCGACCGCACCTTCAACGCCGACGTCAAGGTCGAGATCGCCAACGTCGACAAGCGGACGATGCAATACCTCTACCACGACGGCTCGTCCTATGTGTTCATGGACACCGGCACCTATGACCAGATCGAGATCGCCGAGGACATCGTCGGCGACGCCAAGAACTTCATGCTCGAGAACCAGGAGGCGATCGTCGCCACCAACGAGGGCCGGGTCCTCTACATCGAGCTCCCCGCTTCCGTCGAGCTCGAGGTGACCTACACCGAGCCGGGCCTTCAGGGCGACCGCAGCACCGGCGGCACCAAGCCCGCCACCGTCGAAACCGGCGTGCAGATTCAGGTGCCGCTGTTTATCACCACCGGCGAGCGGGTCAAGGTCGACACCCGCGACGGCAGCTACCTGGGTCGGGTCTGACCCTTGCCCGCCGAACCTGTGACCACGGACGTGCCGCGCAAGCGCATCACCACGCCCGACGGCACGGTGGCCGAACTGATCGAAACCGTTCCGGCCGCCGCGCCCGCGCGCGGATCGGTGCGCACCAAGGCCCGCAAACGTGCGCTCGACATTCTGTTCGAGGCCGACCTGCGCCGCTCGGACGCCCGTGAATCGCTCACCCTGCACACCGCCGAGGCCGACCCGCCGGTGCGTCCGCTGACCTCCGATCTGGTGCTCGGGGTGACCGACCGCCAGGCCGAGATCGACCAGCTGATCATTGACGCCCTGGCCACCGACTGGACCCTCGAACGCATGCCGCGGGTCGACCGTTGCCTGGCCCGCATCGCGATCTGGGAGATGCTGTCGGGCACCTCGTCGGCCGAGGTGGCGGTGCAGCAGGCCGTCCAAC
>JAGQUE010000741.1 GCA_020438665.1 Nocardioidaceae bacterium
CGGCAACCGCCTGATCTTGGTCGTTCGTCGTGCAAAAGGTTGTTGCAACAATCCATCATGGATCACATCAACCCATACACAAGTCCGTCGGAAGGAACAAAGCGGCACCACACAACTCGAAAACCAATGCTGCAGATTGGATGTCTCGTCGCACTGGTGCTCTTCTCCACGTACGTCGCGCTTGTGACATATCCATTTGGCGCATGGAAGTTTGGTGCAGCACTCGGCACGTTGGCATTTGTTTCGATCTTCCTGCGCGTTGGATGGTTAGTCCCATTCGCAGTCGCGGGCACCTACGCAGGATTGCTCCTTGATGCACGAGTCAAAGGTGGGACAATAGAATCCCAGATGCATGAAACCGTCATGTCAATTGTCACGGGAACGGCTTATGGGTTCGCAATTGGTGCAATGATCGATCGCATCAAGCGATCGCATACGCATGTCCGACGGGCCGACGAACAATCGCATGCACTGGAGCCGGCGGCCGGGCCGGATTCAAATGGAAAGTCATCACCGCCGGCCCAGTGATGCGTACCGTTATTTGGCATCAGCCCTCAGGCCCTCTACAGCATGGTGAATCCTTACGCGTCACCAAACCCGGAATCAAACGAACGGAATGTGACCGACAATTCTGGCCGTGCACGGATCGGTTTCGTCACATCGCTAGTTGGCGTGCTCGCGATGTTCGCGATCAGTCCTTTCGGTCAAGTCATCGGCACTGTCGCGATATTCACAGCTTTCTTTAGTTTCCCGGGGCTCATCATCAGCTCAGTCGCTCTATTTAAAGACCGATGCCGACCTGCAGGCTGGGGTGTTGCACTCGGTCTGTTTGGTACACTCAACCTGCCAACATTAGTATTCACATTGACTCGGTAAGCTGCGGGCCACCGAAAAAGTGCTGCGATTCACGCGTTCTCTGTTTTATGAAAGTCCAGGGCTTCCAGTCAGTCTTCCCTTTTGGAAACTGTGGCTAACCCGCCGTCGTTCGTATCAACCACCCGCAGCCAGCCAAATAACAACAGCATGCACCCGAGTTGTCGGCGGTGCGTTTTTCAAATTGGAACGTCACTCGCGGCAACCGGGTGATGCTAAGCGTTATGCATCAAATCGCGTGAACCTCGAGCAATACACTGCCGACGCTGTTTGCCGTGCGATGGGTATCCCCCGCTTCGCAGACACTACCGATCTGCGCAACGATGACGCCGCAATGCGAATTGTCCTCCGTCCATCCTTCACTCCCGAGGTCTGCCTTACGCTGACCGGCTGTACTGCCACCGTCTCAACGCTGTACGAAATGTTGTGGCATCAGCCATTCCCCTGCACATTGCCTGCCGTTCAGCAGTCGTTTCCAATCACTGCGGATCAGCAGTCCTCATTTGCGAGATCACTACGCCACGCAGTTCAAGAGATTCGTAACGACGAGCGTATGGTAATCATCTGCGACGGGATGAGCTTTGATGCCGCATGGTACAATGGCGGCTCAATTGACCAAGTCAGCACTCACGTAACTGGGCAACATGTCGAGCATTTCATCAGTTCACTTATTCAATTTGCGTTTGCCGGTGCAAATCTCGATCTGATTCGCAATAATCTCGCAAATTGTGGCAGGTATGTCGGCCTTGATCTCCCCATCCAAAAAACAATGTTTGACACGTCACAAAAGATGAACATCGGTGTGTTTGGCAGGCCCAATGATCGCGATGACTTAATGCGCCGTATCTCCACACACAGAGATGCATAACAAGGCCATGCACCGGAATTGGGCAACCGCCCCAATCTACATGCAAACCCAACCCGCCCAATCC
>JAGQUE010000320.1 GCA_020438665.1 Nocardioidaceae bacterium
CGACGGCGGTGACGGCACCGGCGGCACCGACCCGCCCGAGTCCTAGCCACCCAGCCCCGAGACCCCGCCACCGACCCATCCGGCGGGGCCACCGGCGCGCCCACCCCGGACCACCGATGTCCGTGGGACCCGGCAGGATGATCCCGTGCGCCACATCGACGACGACGAACGCCGATCCCGGCTGGCCGTCCGCCACGCGCTGACCGCCGGGCACCGGGCCGCGGACGCCGTGGAGGCGACGCGGGCGATGACGGTGCTGCACGCCACCGAGGCACCGTCTCCCCACCTGTCGGTGTGGGCGCGCGTCGACGGGATCACCCGCGGCGACATCGACCGCGCGCTCTACGACGATCGCTCCCTGGTCAAGCAGCTCGCGATGCGGCGCACGCTCTTCGTGTTCCCGCGCGACCTGCTGCCCGCGGCGTGGGGGAGTGCCAGTGCCCGCGTGGCCGGTCAGCACGCGACCCGCCTGGCCAAGGACGCGGAGCAAGGAGGCATCGCGAGCGACGGAGCGGCGTGGCTCGAGGCGGCCCGCTCCGCCGTGCTGACGCGCCTGTCCGACGGATCCGAGCTGTCGGCGCAGGCCTTGCGCGAGCAGGTGCCCGAACTCTCCGGCCGCATCGAGGTGGCGCCGGGCAAGCCCTACGGTGGCTCCTTCCCCATCGCGCCGCGCGTGCTGACCCAGCTGAGCGTTGAGGGGCTCATCGTGCGGGGCCACAACGGGTCCCACTGGCGGGTGTCCCGTCCGCTCTGGACGTCGATGACCGCGTGGCTGGGCGACAGCCCCGAGCCGTGGCCCGCTCGCGAGGGCTTTGCCGAGCTCGTCCGACGGTGGTTGCGATCGTTTGGCCCCGGCACCACGGCCGACATCCAGTGGTGGCTCGGGGCGACCGCTGGGATCGTCCGCACCGCCCTGGCCGATGTCGAGGCGGCGGAGGTGGCCCTCGATGCTGGGGAGTCGGGCTGGGTGCTGCCCGACGACCTCGACCCGGTCGACCCGGTCGAGCCCTGGGCGGCGATCCTGCCGGTGCTCGACCCGACGGTGATGGGCTGGAAGACCCGCGCCTTCTATCTCGGGCCACACGCCGAGTCGGTCTTCGACAGCAACGGCAACGCCGGCGCCACCGCCTGGTGGGACGGCCGCATCGTTGGCTGCTGGTGGCAGGACGACACCGGTGCAGTGCTGCTCCACCTCCTCGAGGACGTCGGTCGCGACGGGCGCGCCGCCCTCGAGGTCGAGGCGGCGCGGCTGTCCGCCTGGCTGGAGGGCGACGTCGTGCCGACCCTCTACACCGCTCCGGCGATCCGCGGCGCGCGCTCGGCGCGCTAGCGTGGCCCGGTGCGCACCCAGCCCCAGCAGCAGGCCCCGCCCGTCCAGCGGCTGCGGATCCACTATGCCAAGCGGGGGCGGCTGCGTTTCGCCAGCCATCGGGACTTCTCGCGGGCCTTCGAGCGTGCGGTCGTCCGAGCCCGGGTGCCGATGGCCTACTCGTCGGGGTTCAACCCCCATCCCCGCATCTCCTATGCCGGGGCCGCGCCCACCGGCGCCGCGTCCGAGGCCGAATACCTCGAGATCGCCCTCGCCGAGACCGTCGAGCCCGGCTGGGTCCAGGAGCGGCTGGCCGCGGTGCTGCCCGACGGGCTCGACGTGGTCCGGGTGGTGGAGTCGCCGGGCGGCGCGCTGGCCGACCGGCTCCAGGCCAGCCGGTGGCGCATCGAGCTCGACGCGCCGTACGACGCCGCCGCCGCGGCGGTGACCGCGCTACTCGCCGAGGAGTCGATCGTCGTCGAGCGGATGACCAAGAAGGGGATGCGCTCCTTCGACTGTCGCGCCGCCGTCATGTCGCTGGAGGCTCGACCCGGCGACGACGGCAGCGTCCTAGAGGTCGTGATCCGCCACGCCGAGCCCGCGGTGCGCCCCGACGACGTCCTCACCGGGCTGGCCCGGGTGGCCGGCCTCGACGCCGGCCGGGCGCCCCGGCTGAGCCGCCTCGAGCAAGGTCCTTGGGACGCCGCGGCCGGCCGGATCGCTGACCCGCTGGGGTGAGCAGCACGCGCCGCGGACGGCCACTGGCGCCGTCGGACGGCCGCTGACCTGGGGTGGCGAGATCCGGGGCGCGCCGCCACTGATGGGGCGCCGATCCGCTGGCTGTGCCATACTCGCGGTGGTTGATGTGCGGTCCCCGACCGCGCGACCCCCACCCGGGGGTCAACCCGACGACGTTCTCGCCGGCCTCCCCGAGGGGTCGACACGGGCGACATGGGTTGGAACCGGACCGCGACGCGGCCGGGCCGATGTTGGTGACAGCAACGATGGCCCGAGGCATGGAACTCATGTCGGCCTCGCGACCGCGGTCGGTGCCGGTCCAGGTCTCCGACGCACCAGCGGAGGGTGTCGCCGCCACACGAAGGCTTTGCGCCGCGGCGCATCCCGCGAGGGATCCCCGCCGGTGCCGACATCACCCGGTGTCCAGGAGTTGGACCGGGTCGAAGGAGCACACCATGCTCGACGACGACATG
>JAGQUE010000321.1 GCA_020438665.1 Nocardioidaceae bacterium
CAGAGGGGCTCTGATCTGCGGCTTCGGGAGTGGCCAGGGACGGGGTCGAACCGTCGACCTTCCGATTTTCAGCCGTAGACGTTCGTGCAGGTCACGAGGCTATTCGACTGCCGCGTGCAACATCCCGTGCAACTTCTGCGGTCGTCTAGGGGCTCAGATCCGCTTGGGCAGCCTCGTCGCGTCACCCGTCTCGGCCAGCGCGGAAAGGGCCTTGGCGATTTCCGCGTCACGTCCTTCCACAGCGTGCATGTATCGCTGAGCTGCCGCGGTCGATGAATGACCGAGTCGCTGCTTGAGGTCGACGAGGCTGGCTCCTGTCGCCGCCGCGAGGGACTGGCCGGTGTGGCGCAGGTCGTGGAAGGAAATCGTCACCCCCACCTTCTTCCGGGCCCGGACGAACGCCTGGTAGACGGCGTTCGACCGCACCCGTTCGCCGTAGCGATCGACGAAGAGGAACTGCGTTCCCGCGAACTGCTCGACGTGGACGCGGAGGATGGGGATGACGTGGGGTGGGATGGTTACGGTGCGCTTGCCGGCGTGGCTCTTGGGGTCCTTCTCGAAGCGGGTCGGCGCCTCGAGGAGCTCGACCCAGTTCTTGCTGACACGGATGGTGCCCCCTTCGAGGTCCACATCGCTGGTCCGTAGGGCGCAGATCTCTCCGCGCCGCAGGCCACACCAAGCGGCGAGCACGACCGCAGCGCGGAACCTCGGCGTCGTTTCCTCCACGAGGGCGGCGACTTGGGCCGGGGATGCGATCGACCGTTCGGGGCTGCGCTGCGCTCCCGCGCCGGGGATCTGGCAGGGGTTGCGGAGGATCGCTCCGTCCTGGACTGCGACGTTGAAGACCGAGCGCATGAGACGGTACGACTGGCTGATCGAGGTGCGTCCGCCTGCGCCTTTGAGGGCCTTTGCGTGCCAGGCGCGAATCATTGGCGGGGTGATTGAGCTGATCGGCTGGTCGAGGAGCTCGACCAAATGCAGGCGCATGTTCCGGCGGCAGGTCTCCGCCCAGCGCTGGCCGACGCGCGGGTTCTCGTCGAGGTAGGCCTCGCAACAGTCCCGCAACGTGCGGCGGCCGAGGCCCTCGTCTCTGGTCCAAAGACCGCGGTGGATGTCGCGTTGGACTCGGTCGAGGTAGCGCTCCGCATCGGCGTGGGTGCGATAGGTCTCCGGCGCCGACTGTCGCTGCCCGTCCGGGTCGATGAAGGATGCCTGGAACTTGCCGGACGGGAGCCGGCGGATCGAGCCGAACCGTCGGCGAACCATCAGCGTCGACTCGGCAGGGTGACCGACTGCACGGTGCCGGCTTGGACGAATGCCTCGAGCTCGCACTCGGGGATGCGGACGTGACGGCCGATCCGCACAAACCGGATCCGCCGCTCAGCGATCAAACGGCGGGGGAATCGAGTCGTGGTTCCGAGGGCCGCGGCGACCTCGTCGACACTGAGCAGGCGTTCCATGGCGCACTCCATTCTGTTGTGTGGATAACCCGTTTCGTGGGGCCGATAGGGGCCGACGGCTGTGCCCCGCTTGCACACCGCTGTCCTCTCCGCACTGCACGACTCGCCGCCGAGCGACAGTGGCTGCCCAAGCCCGGTTACTGCTCCATCGTTGGAGTTCCACGAGGCATCCGCGCTGCCAGGCAATCCCGTCCGCTTTGGCCGCCTAGGTGGCAGACCACCTAGGTGTACCCGGCCAGGAGGT
>JAGQUE010000322.1 GCA_020438665.1 Nocardioidaceae bacterium
CCTGCCCGGTCTGCCAGGCGTGAACTTCCGGGCTCGGGTGAGTGCCGAGCCACGCGCCCAGCAGATCGGCGGCGCGGCTGCTCATCGCGCGTGCGGACTCGGTGTACGTGGAGTTGCGGGCCTGCTGCTGGTATCGCTGGTGGGCGCGCGCCACGAGGACCGCAGCACCGGCATCGAGGTAGCCACGCGCTCGGTCGTCGACGTCCAGGATCACCGAATCGCAGCGGTCGCCCTCGAGGTACTCGAACACGACGCGCTCGGAGCAATGCGCTGTCTTCCGCTCGCAGATGAAGGTGAACTGCTTGGGCAGGCTCAGGTTCTCCAACGCCGTGCGTTGATGGCCGGTGTAGTTGCGGATCCGCATGGGTTCCAGCTGGCGATCGCTGCCGCTGGTCGTGGTCTCGCCGTGCGCTCGGGTCCGACGCTCAGGCTCGATCGCGGCCTTGGCGGCCGGCTGGCTCAGGTGTTGGTCTTCGAGGAGGTCGAGCAGGTCGGCCGGCTCCTGATCGAGCACGGCGGCCAGCGCCCGCTCGTGCAGCTCCAGGCGCTGGACGTCGAGTTCGACGTACTTCTCCTCCCAGGCCGGCAGGACGCCGCTGGCCTCGAAGGCATCGAGCTCGCGGACGTACGCCTCCTGGCGAGGGGTGAGTGGCTGTCCGGGGGTGATCGGACCGCAACCGACCGCGGCTGCGCTGGCAGTGAACCGCGGGTAGGCCGACTGGTGGGCGCGCCACCGCGACCGGAACTCGCCGAGTTGGTTGCGGACGTCGTCGGGCACCCCCCGGGCGACCGCCTCGATCTCCGACCACGGGATCACCTCAGCCGGGCTGTGCCACGAGTCGCCCACGCCGAATCCGAGCCCGACGCCATCGGTTGTACCGACGATCCGCAGGCCGGTCGGCGCGTCGTGGTGGTGCGTGCCCGCCCACCCGGACTCGCGCACCCGGGCAACCTCGGACGGGTCGAGGAGGATCGAGGTCATCGCCCACGTCGACCACGACCTCAGCAGCTCGTGCTGACGTCGTCGCGAGGTCACCACGGTCGACTGGGTGCTCACCGCGCCACTCCCAGTCCACTGACCCCGATGCTCACCGCGAGGTCGGCCCGCTCCTGGCGCCGCACGGTGCGGACGCCCGGGGGCCTCAGCGCCGGCTTCTGCCCGGCGACGGCGGCCAGCCCGAGCTCGATCGCCCGGCGGCTACGCGTCCATGTCTCCACCTCGATGCCGAGCACGTCCGCCGCTTGCGCATCCGTGCCCGGGACCGGCCGTTCGTGGTGGTGCAGCTGAAGCGCCACCTCGCCGTCGGGGCGCCGGGTCAGCTGGACCGCCGCCGGCACGGTCGGCGACTGGCCCGCTGCGGGGTTCGCCTCGATCCGCACCGACACCGCGCCCCCGGGCCCAGTCATGGGCCGGCGGTAGGCGATCCGCCCCTTGCTCAGGGCGACGGCCTGGTCGAGCCGTCCGCGAGCGCGGACCGACAGGCCGGCGTGCTCCGGACGCGTCGGTGCCGTTGCACCCGGCTCGCGGCCGAGGCCCTCGAGGATCGACGCAGTGGGGATCCCCAAGGCCACGAACGTCCCGGGGTTGAGGCGATCCCTGTGCGCCTTGACGACCTCGACCTCGAGCGCTCGTACCGCGTCCTCGCCGAGTCCGCGGACCGCGTACTCGCGGGTCCCGTCGTCGTCCATCACGCCACCTGGGCGCCAGCGGCTTCCGGGGCGCCGGAGTCCTCGCCCGCGTCGCCGCCCGTGTCGTCGTCCGTTCCGAGCTGCCGCAGTCTCCGGACCGTTGCCTGGTCCAGGCCGGTCAGGTGCACGATGTCCTTCACCGTCAGCTTCTCTGCGACGAGCCGCTCGATCGCGGCCGCCGTCGCGACCTCCGCCGCGGTGATCGCCTCCTCGGCCTGAGCTCGCTCCTCCCAGGCGACCTCGACGTCGACCGACGCCTCGTCAATGCGCTGCTCGCGCGCGACCTGGTCCGGGTCCAGCCGGAGCCTGCGCTCCCGCGCCGCCTTCAACCGCGCGTCCCGAGCCCGATCCCTGCCCGCCTGTGCCTGTGCCGCCTTCCCCATCGGGGACCACCTCTTCCTGATCGTCACGTCACGGAGATCCACCGCGACCCTCACACCTCAAGAAGCAACCCAGCCCAGCCCGGATCGGACACCCCACGACCCGCGAATTCGAACCCCACCGAGCCAGTCCACTCACCCGACTTTGAACCTCACCAGATCCCTCGCACCCCATGCACTGTCGGAACTCGGCGCCAGGTCGGTGTCCGATCCGCGCGCGCCGCTGTTGCTTCTGGGAGACGTGATGGGTGTGCACAAACTGACCGCGGGCGACGGGTACACGTACCTGACCCGTCAGGTCGCCGTGCACGATGCGACCGACCGCGGGCACGCCGGACTGGCCGACTACTACGCCGAGAAGGGCGAATCACCGGGGCGCTGGTTCGGCGCCGGGCTCGGTGCGCTCGACCTCGAGGTGGGCTCGCAGGTCACCGAGACCCACATGCGGAACCTGTTCGGCGAGGGCCGCCACCCGGACGCGGAGCGGATGGAGAACGCCGCCCTCGACGCCGGCAAGAGCTTCGAGCAGGCCAAGAAGGCCTCCCA
>JAGQUE010000323.1 GCA_020438665.1 Nocardioidaceae bacterium
CCTCGAGGAACTGGATGTCGTCGATGAGGAGGACGTCGACATCGCGGTAGCGGCGCTTGAACCGGTCCTGGCGGTCGTCGCGGATCGCGTTGATGAACTCGTTGGTGAACTCCTCGCTCGACACGTAGCGCACCTTGGCTCCGGAGTAGAGGCTGCGCACGTAGTGGCCGATGGCGTGGAGCAGGTGGGTCTTGCCCAGGCCGGAGTCGCCATAGATGAGGAGTGGGTTGTAGGACTTGCCGGGCGCCTCGGCGACGGCGACGGCCGCGGCGTGCGGGAACCGGTTGGACGACCCGATGACGAAGGTCTCGAAGGTGTACTTGGGGTTGAGGCGCGACTCGAGCGCGGCCGAGGCCCGACTGCTGCTCTCGAGCATCGGCTCGACGGGTGCCGGGGCCGGATCGGCGAGCGCTGGCGGTACGACGACAGGTGGGTTTGTCGACATATCGACCTGTCTACTTGTCGAGAAGTCGGCCTCGATGGGGACCGGGGCGCCGTCGTCGAGTGCCGGGTTGACCGTGACGGCCAGCCGTATCTCCTCGCCGAACGCCTCACTGAGCGCGTCCTCGAGCTGGCCGCGCAGCCGGCCCTCGAGCTGGGTGCGGGTGAACTCGTTGGGCACGGCGATGATCGCCGTCGCGCCGTGCATCGTGACCGGTTCGCTGGCGTGGACCCAGGCCCGCTGGTTGGGTTGCAGCTCGTCGACGACTCGTTGCCAGACCGTGCCCAGCTGCGTGTCCTGCGCGTTGTCCACCCGGGTTCCCCCACCTTCTGTCATCGTGTCGAGTCCGGCCCCGATCGCCGGTGTCGTGCCTCGCCGCGGGCCATGGGCCCGCCATGACTCCACAAGTTTCTCCACAGCCTGTGAAACAGTGACAGCGGGGGTGACAGGAGCCGTTCCGAGGGCCCTGCGGAACTCGTCGCGTACGGTGTTTGCCCAGGTCAGCCAGCCTGCGAGCAGGAGGGCACCAGGGTTTGGCCGATGGTCTGTCGCGAGGAGTCCACGGGGTGCCGGGGAAACTCGGTGGGCCCGAACGTAACAACACAGCGGTGCTCGCAGCAACCCGTCATCCACAGGTTGAGGGTGGGTGAGTTTGACCCTCCGGATCGGGCTCGCGTACCGTTGGCAGGTCGCCCGGCGTCGACCGGTGCCGCATGTCCACGGATCACAGCCGGACAGCCCCGTGCCAGGGGCCGGCCGCAGGTCCGCGGGTGGGCGGTGCCAGCCGACAGCAGTCAGGCCCTGCCCGCCGCGTCGAGGGACGAAACGACCGACCACCAGCTCCCCGGAGATGACCGGGAGAACAACGGAGAAGCTCGTGAGCAAGCGCACCTACCAGCCGAATAACCGTCGCCGTCACAAGGTGCACGGTTTCCGACTGCGCATGCGCACCCGTGCCGGCCGCGCCATCCTGTCCGCGCGGCGTCGCAAGGGTCGCAAGAGCCTGGCCGTCTGAGCGTCGACACCCCAGCGTGGTGTCGCGTGCTCTCGCGGGCGAACCGGCTCACCTCCGGTGACGCCTTTCGGCGTACCATCCGTTCCGGCCGTCGTGCCGGGGCGGCCACGATGGTCGTCCACTGGCGCTCGGAGGAACTTCTGGCGACCCCGCGCGTTGGGTTCGTCGTGAGCAAGGCCGTGGGCAACTCCGTGACGCGCCATGCCGTGCAGCGACGCCTGCGTCATCTCGTCGCGCAGCGCCTCGATCATCTCGTTCCCGGCACGCTCGTGGTCCGAGCCCTGCCGCCGTCCGCATCGGCGGACTCCCAGACTCTCGGCCGCGATCTGGACGCCTGCCTCGGGCGGGTCCTGGAGCGGAGCGCCGCGTGAAGCATGTCCTCATCTGGCTGCTGAAGGGCTACCGCTTCTTCATCAGTCCCCTCTATGGCCAGGTCTGCCGCTACCACCCGACCTGCTCGGCCTACGCCCTCGAAGCGGTGACCGAGCACGGCGCCATCCGCGGCACGTGGCTCGCCGTGCGCCGCGTTGGCCGCTGCCATCCATGGGCCCGCGGCGGCTACGACCCGGTCCCCCAGCGCGGTCAACAGACCGAGACCCCCCGAGCTCAAGGAGCCTGAGTGTTCGATTTCCTCGGCACAGTCATCATGGGGCCGCTCTACTGGATCATCTCGGTGGTCCTGGTCGGCTTCCACCGTGCCTTCGCGACGGTGCTCGGAGCCGAGAACGGGTGGGCCTGGGCGCTGGCGATCATGGGCCTCACGGTCACGATCCGGGCGGCACTGATCCCACTGTTCGTGAAGCAGATCAAGTCCAGCCGCAACATGCAGCTGATCCAGCCCAAGGTCAAGGAGCTGCAGAAGAAGTACGGCCACGACCGGGAGCGGCTCGCCCAGGAGACGATGCAGCTCTACCGCGAGAGCAACACCAATCCGTTCGCCTCCTGTCTGCCGCTGATCGTGCAGATGCCGATCTTCCTGGCGCTGTTCCGGCTGCTCAACCTCGCCTCACGCGGCGAACAACGAGGGATCCTGAGCGCGGCCGACG
>JAGQUE010000324.1 GCA_020438665.1 Nocardioidaceae bacterium
TCGAGGTCCTCCAGGCCCTTCTTGATGGCGTCCTGATGGGAGCCCGAGAAGGCGGTGTAGACCAGGTCGCCCGCATAGGGGTGGCGTGGGTGGACCGGCAGCTGGGTGCAGTACTCGACCGTACGACGGATCTCGTCGATGTCGGAGAAGTCGATCTGAGGATCGATGCCCTGGCTGAAGAGGTTGAGGCCGAGCGTCACCAGACAGACGTTGCCGGTGCGCTCGCCGTGCCCGAACAGACAGCCCTCGACCCGGTCGGCACCAGCCATCATGGCCAGTTCGGTGGCGGCGACGGCCGTGCCACGGTCGTTGTGGGGGTGGAGGCTGATCGTGGTGAACTCCCGACGGCTCAGCTGGCGGGAGAACCACTCGATCTGGTCGGCATAGACGTTGGGGGTGGCCATCTCGATGGTGGCCGGCAGATTGAGGATGATCTCGCGTCCGTCGTCGGGCTGCCAGACATCGGAGACCGCCTCGCAGACCTCGACCGAGAACGGGAGCTCGGTGCCGGTGAAGATCTCCGGGGAGTATTCGTAGCCGATGACGGTCTTGTCGAGGATGTTCTCGGAGTGCTTCATCACCAGGGTGGTGCCACGCACGGCGATGTCCTTGACCTCGTCCTTGCTGGCATGGAACACCACCCGCCGGAACAGCGGCGCGAGCGCGTTGTAGAGGTGGATGTTGGCGTGGTGGATGCCGACCAGGCTGTGGACCGTGCGCTCGATCAGGTCCTCACGTGCCTGGGTCAGCACCGAGATCGTGACGTCCTCGGGAACGCGGTCCTGCTCGATGAGCTGGCGCACGAAGTCGAAGTCGGTCTGGCTGGCGCTCGGGAAGCCAACCTCGATCTCCTTGTATCCCATCCGCACGAGGAGGTCGAACATCTTCATCTTGCGCGAGGGCGTCATCGGGTCGATCAACGCCTGGTTGCCGTCACGCAGGTCGGTGGACAGCCATCGCGGCGCCTTGGTGATCTGCTGCGTCGGCCAGCGGCGGTCGGGCAGGTCGATCGGCGGGAAGGTTCGGTAGCGCTCGATCGGCATGCCGCTGGCGCGCTGGGTATTGGTGAAGCCGGAGTTCTGCAGAGTCATGGGGTCCTCGTTGGCTCGGTGCGGGGCCGGCGCGCAGCAGACACTCCGCAGCGAGGGGGTCCGGCGTTCAGACCTCGCTGCGGCAGCGAAGGAGGAGGCTGCGCAACATGACGCGGCCACCCTACCCCACGACGAACGACACCCGCCGGGCGGACCCGGCGGGTGTCGACGTCGAGGACGGCCGGGCGCTCAGCCCACCATGCACTGCATCAGCGGCTCGGTCAGCCCGGCCATCGCGTCGTTGGAGCTGTCACCCTTGAGCGCCGCGGCCATGAAGTCGTGGAGCACGTCATCGGTGAGCGCCTTGTCCAGACAGTCGGCGATCTCGGGGCTGACGTCGGTGCCCATGGCCTCCTTGATGACCTGGCCGACATCCATGCAGCCGACGAACACATCGGCAGCGGCGTTGGCGTCGTCGTCGGAGAGCTTGACGTCGGAGGGGGCCTTGTCGGCCGACATGTCGTCGGTCAGGATCCCGTAGTCGACCAGCTGCTTGACACCGATCTTGTCGACCATGCCTTCGGCCACACAGTCGGCGTCCTTCTGCTCGAAGGAGAAGTCGCTGCTGCCGCTGGTCATCAGCTCCTTGGCGATCGCCTCCTTGGCCTTGCCTTCGTCACCCGAGCCCCCGCCACAGGCGCTGAGGGTCAACAGGACCGCAGCCGCGGCTGCGAGGGCACGAGTCTTCATGGGATTCCTTCCGTGGATCGCGGGCGCGCGATGCCAGGAATCTAGTGGCAAGGGACCGCAAACGAAATCATCCACACGGGGGAGATCCGATGGTTGGGTATTCCCCCCACCAACGTTCGTCCGGCGTTAACCTGCCCTGGATGGCGACGCTGCTGATCGTGCACCACTCCCCGACCCCTGCCGTCCAGTCGCTGACCGAGGCCGTGGCCGCCGGGGCGTGCGACGACGCCATCACCGACGTGGACGTCCGCGTGGTCCCGGCCCTGGAGGCCACCGCCTCCGACGTCTTGTCGGCCGACGGCTATGTGTTGGGGACGCCGGCCAACTTCGGCTATATGTCGGGGGCGCTCAAGCACTTCTTCGACTCGATCTTCCTCGAGGCCGGCGGCGCCCTGACCGAGTCCGGCGGTGCCGCGGCGCCGCGGCACGGCCGCAAGCCCTTCGGCCTCTATGTCCACGGCCGCTATGACACCACCGGCGCCGTCCGCTCGGTGCTGACGATCGTGTCGGCCCTGCCCTGGCGCCAAGGGGCCGACATCCTCGACGTCGTCGGCCAGGTCACCGATGGGGATCGCGACGCGGGATATGAGCTGGGCGGTACGATCGCGGCACTGCTCGGCTCGTGAGGGGACCCGGGCCCAGCCGGTCCGGAGGAGGTCTCGCGTGCGGCTCCGCCCCAGCCCCGGGAGGCGTGCCGCGGCCGTCGTCGCCGCCCTGCCGCTCCTAGCCGTGGCACTCGGCGGGTGCGCCCATGCCGATCAGGGCAGCAACGAGGACCCCCATCAGGTGGACGCCACGGCCGCCCCTGAGGTGGGAGCCTGCCGCATGCTCACCCCGAGTGACGTCGAGCTGCCGAGCAACGCCACCCGGACGGTGCCGTGCACCGACCCGCACACCGCCGAGACGTTCCTCGTCGACGAGCTGCCCGGCGACCTGACCGACGTCGACTACGACGACGCGGCGCTGGGCTCCTTCGCCTATCAGGCCTGCGGCAAGGCGTTCATGGCCTTCACCGGCGGCGACGACAGCCAGGTCATGCGCGCGGTCGTCAGCTGGGCCTGGTTCCGCCCCTCGCGGTCCGCGTGGGACGCAGGCGCCCGGTGGTACCGCTGCGACATCGTCGGCGGCGGCCCCCAGAGCGCCAGCTATGTGTTGCTGCCCGACGATGCGTCCCAGCTGCTCTATGGCCGCCCCGAGGACGACTGGCTGGCCTGCGCCACCGGTGACAAGTTCGCCGGATCCACCAAGGTGCCGTGTTCGGAGAAGCACGACTGGCGGGCGGTGACCACCATCAAGCTGGGCGAGCCGGCCGACGCCTATCCGGGCGACAAGGTCGCGCAGACCAAGACCCGTGACTACTGCTCCGACTCGGTCGGCGCCTGGCTCGGCTATCCCGTGGAGTACGACTTCGCCTACACCTGGTTCCACCAGGCGGAGTGGGAGGCCGGCAACCGACGCTCGGTCTGCTGGGCCCGGACGGACCAGTGAGCCCCGGTCGGCGTTCCCAGGTGGGCCGGCACGGTCGGCGTACGACGGCCGCGCTCCTCGGCGCGGCGCTCCTGACCGCGCTGGCTGCTGGCGGCTGTTCCGGCGGATCGGGAGGATCGGTCGATGCGGGCGCCAGCCCCTCGACTGACCCGGCCTCGGAGTCGCCCGCCACGGCGGGCACGCCGCCCCCCACCGCGGCGGACCCCGTCCGTCCGGACCGCCGCGGCTGCTACCGCCTCAGCTATGACCAGGCCCTGGCGCCCACCACGCACCGCAAGGCGGTCCCCTGCGACCGGCCGCACACGGCAACGACCTTCGTCGTCGGCGACCTCGACACCGTCGTCGACGGGCACCTGCTGGCGGTGGACGCGCGTCGCGTCCAGGCCCGGGTTGCCGCGGCCTGCCCGCGCCGACTGCCCGGCTTCCTCGGCGCCACCCCCGACCAGATGCGGCTCACCTCGCTCCGGCCGGTGTGGTTCTCGCCGACGCTGGCTCAGTCAGACGCCGGCCAGAACTGGTTCCGCTGCGACGTGATCGCGCTCGCCCGCGACGGTCGGCTCGCGGAGGTCACCGGACGCCTCCAGGGGGCACTGTCGACCGAGCCGGGACGCCGCGAGTTCGGGATCTGCGGCACCAGCCAGCCGGGTCGCCCGGACTTCGAGCGGGTCATCTGCTCGGCCCCCCACGCCTGGCGGGCCATCGCGTCGTACGACGGGACAGGCGACCGCTACCCCGGGGCCGCCGCGCTCCAGGCCACTGCCCAGACCCGATGCAAGAACGTCGCCCGGGCCCGAGCGGCCGACCCGCTGGACTTCGAGTGGGGTTATGACTGGCCGACCCGGGAGCAGTGGCGGTCAGGCCAGCACTGGGGCCTGTGCTGGGCGCCGGACGCCTGAGCCACGCGGGCCCCAGCGCTCCGGCAGCCCCGGCGCTCCCGCGGCGATGCCGGTGATCAGGTGGCGCTCTGTCGCAGGAGCCACTCCCGCAGCCGCGGGATCCGGTAGGCGTTGACGGCCCCACCGCCCTCGAGCCGGACCAGCGTCGCCCGGTCCCCCTGGGCCAGCACGCTAGTGGCCGAGGCCGACAGCCGAGCAGACGACCACGCCGTCTGCCAGGTCGCGGTGGCGCACGTCACGTGACGCTTCGCGAGCAGGTCCTCCAGGGCTGACTGGGCGGCGACCGCGGCCCGGTCATCGGCCGCGACGACCGAGACGAGCGTCGAGTCGGCGAGGCCCACCGGGTCCGCGAGGTCCGGACGCCCCCCCACGAGCAGCACTCCGGCGAAGAGGCCCGGATGCT
>JAGQUE010000325.1 GCA_020438665.1 Nocardioidaceae bacterium
AGCGGCTGCGCGACGCCGAGGACGAGATCCGGTTCGGCGAGTTCTCCGGCAAGGAGGGCGATATCGTCTCCGGGGTCATCCAGCAGGGCCGCAACCCCGACGACGTCCTGGTCGACCTCGGCAAGCTCGAGGCGCTGCTGCCGCTCGGTGAGAGGGTGGTGGGAGAGAACTACGACCACGGCACCCGCATCAAGTGCCTGGTGATCAGCGTGCGCAAGGGCATGCGCGGGCCCCAGGTGACGCTGTCGCGCTCCCACCCCAGCCTGGTCAAGAAGCTGTTCGCCCTCGAGGTGCCCGAGATCGGCGACGGCACCGTCGAGATCGCCGCCATCGCCCGCGAGGCCGGCCACCGCACCAAGATCGCCGTGCGGTCCGGCGTGCCCGGTGTCAACGCCAAGGGCGCCTGCATCGGACCGATGGGCCAGCGCGTCCGCAACGTGATGGCCGAGCTCCACGGCGAGAAGATCGACATCATCGACTGGTCCGACGACCCCGCCCAGCTGGTCGCCAACGCGCTGTCACCTGCCCAGGTCACCTCCGTCCAGGTCGTCTCCGAGGAGACCCGCTCCGCCCGCGTGGTGGTCCCGGACTTCCAGCTCTCGCTGGCCATCGGCAAGGAGGGCCAGAACGCCCGGCTCGCCGCCCGGCTGACCGGCTGGCGCATCGACATCCGCAGCGACGAGGAGCCGGCCGCGGAGGAGTGACGGCCCGCCGGGGCGTCGCCGGCGCGCCTCGGTTCGGAATCCGCTGGTGCTTCGCGGTAGTGTTGCTCCCCGGTGGCGCGCAAACGAGGTCCTTCTGCATGTCCGCCGGACGCTCCCCTCATCACGGGTCCCGTCCGGACGTGCATCGGATGTCGTCAGCGGGCCGCCAAGAGCGAGTTGTTGCGGCTGGTCGCCGGCTCGGACGCGCTCGGCCACCCGGCCGTCGTACCCGATCCCGATGCCACCGCGCCCGGCCGGGGTGCGCACCTGCACCCCACCGCCGAGTGTTACGACCTCGCGGTGCGGCGGCGAGCGTTCGCCCGAGCCCTTCGGGCCGGCGAGCTGGCCACGGCACCGGTGAGGGACTACCTCACCTCGCACTGACCGACAGACCAGCACCACCCGACCAGAAACTGGAGCAGCAGCTCATGAGCACTCGATGAGTACCTCACGATGAGCCAGCACCACCACTAGCGGTCCGCAACGCCCGCTCCCGACCCGGGAGCGAGGACTCGGGCCAGAAGGAGCAGCGTTCTAACGTGGCCAAGACCCGAGTCCACGAACTCGCCAAGGAATACGGCGTCGAGAGCAAGTTCGTTCTCGAGAAGCTCAAGGAGATGGGCGAGTTCGTCAAGTCGCCCTCCTCGACCGTCGAGCTGCCCGTCGAGATGCGGTTCAAGAAGGAGTGGGGCGACAAGCTGAAGGCCGAGGCGGCCGCCAAGGCCCCCGCCCCGGCTCCCGCCCAGGCGCCCGCAGCGGCAGCTGCCGCCCCGGCACCCGCCGCCGAGGCAGCTGCCCCGGCCCCCGCCAAGAAGGCCGCGACCAAGAAGGCCGCGACC
>JAGQUE010000326.1 GCA_020438665.1 Nocardioidaceae bacterium
CACTGCATCGCCCACGGCATCGACATGCGCCAGGGGCTCTCGCAGCAGAACAAGGCCGTCGACTCCGGGCACTGGCCGCTGATCCGTTATGACCCCACGCTGCGCGAGCGCGGCGACAACCCGTTCATGCTGGACTCGCCCCGACCCACCATCCGGCTGCGCGACTACGTCTACAACGAGCTGCGCTATCGCTCTCTGCGCAACGCGGCGCCTGAGGAGGCTGAGCGACTGCTCGACCTGGCCCAGGGCGCCGTCGACCAGCGCTGGGCGACCTATGAGGAGATGGCCACGCGCAGCGCGGCCGAGTTCATGCCGGACGCCAGGAGGAAGACGTCATGGACCTGACCACGACCTATCTCGGGCTCTCCCTGCGCAGTCCGGTGGTGGCGTCGGCGTCACCGCTGTCCACGAGCTTGCAGGGCGTGCGCGCTCTCGAGCAGGGCGGGGTCGGAGCCGTTGTGCTCTCATCCCTGTTCGAGGAGCAGGTGCACGCCCAGGCGATGGAGGACCTGCTGGTCACCGAGGCCCACGAGGACGCCTTCGGGGAGGCCAGCAGCTTCCTCCCGGCGGCACCCACGGTGGCACCCGGCGGCTCGCTGCCCTATCTCAAGCACCTGGAGAGCGCCGTCCGTGCGGTCGACATCCCGGTGATCGCGTCCCTCAACGGCAGCACACCGGGCGGTTGGACCTCGATCGCGACCTCCATGGAGTCCGCCGGCGCCGCCGCTGTCGAGCTCAACATCTATGCCGTGCCCGGAGACGTGACGCTGACCTCATCCCAGGTGGAGCAGCGCCACCTGGAGATCCTGGCCGGTGTCCGCGACGCGGTGTCGATCCCCGTCGCGGTCAAGCTGAGCCCCTATTTCAGCGCGACCGCCGCGATGGCGCTGTCCCTCGACGCGGCCGGTGCCGACGGGCTCGTGCTGTTCAACCGGTTCCTCCAGCCCGACGTCGACCCCGAAGCGGTGCGCGTCGTGCCCGGGGTCAGCCTCTCCACGCCCGTCGAGGCCCGGCTGCCCCGGACGTGGATCGCGATCCTGCGCCACCACCTGCGCGGCTCGCTCGCCGCGACCACCGGCGTCGAGACCGCCGACGAGGTGGTGAGCTACCTGCTGGCCGGCGCCGACGTGGTCATGACGGCGTCCGCCCTGCTACGCCATGGCCCGGCCTACGCCGAGGTGCTCACCCGCGGCGTGGAGTCCTGGCTGGACCTCCACGGCATGAGCTCGCTCGACGCGATGCGCGGCCTGCTTGCCGTGCCCGAGGGCACCGACGGCTCGGCCGACGCGCGCTCCGGCTATGTGCGCGCCCTGCAGGACGCCCAGGGGACCTATGGCAGCCTGCGCGTCGACTGACGCTCCGGTCACGCGGCGGGTTCGATGCTCAACAGGTCGCCAACCGTGCACTCGAGCGCGTCGCAGATCGCGGTGAGCGTGCTGTAGCGGATGGCCTTGGCCCGGTTGTTCTTGAGGATGCTGAGGTTGACCACGGTCACGCCGACCGCCTCGGCCAGGGCGGCAAGGGTCATGCCTCGCTGCTCGAGCAGCCGGTCGAGGTGGCACACGATGCGGTGGGGCTCGTCGACCGGCATCAGACCAGGCCCTCGACATCGTCGCGCAGCCTGTTGCCGGCCTTGAAGGCCTCGCCCAGCAGGGCGACCACCATGCCGGCCACCACGGGCAGGACGGGGATCGTGAAGGCCGCCCGTGGCCCGAGGTCGCCGAGGTCCAGCTCGGCCAGGATCGCGAAGCGGCAGGTGAGCTCGGCGAAGAACACGACCGGCCAACCGAACGCCAGCAGAGCGCCGATGCCCCGCAGCCGTCGGACGTTGCGCAGGTGGAACGGGTCGCCCCTGCTGATGTCGGTCATGACCCTGACGACGAGCCAGGCGCCGACGACGACGATCGCCAGATAGCCCAGTCCGGGGAGCAGGTCGAGCAGCCGCTCCCGGGTCGTCGGGTCGGGCAGCAGCAGGGCATAGTCGGCCTCCCCGTGTCCGAGACCACTGCCGGCCAGCCCGGGCACGTCGACACTGCTGAAGAACGGCACGGCCAGGTCGCCGCCACGGACCCATTCCACGATCGGGCCGACGAGCCAGGTCCCGACCGCCACCACCGCCACCAGGATCAGCAACACCACCAGGCCGATCCGGTCGGAGCGGTCCCAGGCCAACAGGTCACGCGTGGGGCGGGTGCTGCCGCCCGGTGACGTCGTGGACTCCATCGTCTTCCCCCTGCACGTCGGACGTTATCGACCATCGATAACAACGAGAAACGATATGCATATCGAAAGTCGATGTCAACCGTCGGAGTGACCGTGCGGTCAGACGCCGGCCGGGAGCTCCTCCGCCGTGGGTTCCTCGGGGGCCTTCCGCTCGTCGTCGGCGACGCGGCCCGCGTAATAGGCATAGACGGCCATCACGGCGTTGAGGGGGGTCACCAGCGCGATGACCAGCGGCGGCACCGCGTTCAGCACGACGAACGACACCGGGACCACCGTGAACAGCAGCGCCGCCAGCAGCGCCCCGACCGAGGACAGCAGCAGCAGGCTGAAGAGCCGCAGCGGGACGACCGTCCCCAGGATCCGCCAGACCAGCACCGTGCTCCGGGTCAGCGGTCGGAGCCAGGACGCGCCCTCGAGCACGACGACCGGGGTCAGCAGATAGAAGAACACCAGGAGCGCGAGCGCGAGCGGCGACAGGATCAGTGTCCCCACCAGGACGGCCCCGATGACGGCCCCGCCCACCACCGCAGGGATGGCCCGCACCATCCGGCGGGACCCCTCGGCATAGAGACCCCACAGACCGTGCGGCTCCCCCGCCCCGATCCGCTCCACGCCGACTGTCATGGCACCGATGGTGACGAAGTCCACGATGAACGCGAAGAAGGACACCACCCCCGGCACCCACCCCGGCAGCGACGTGCCGACGGCGATGGTCTGCAACACGGCCGTGGCGACGAGCAGCGCGGCCAACGGCAGGGCGCCGACGATGAACGTGACCGGGTGGCGGACGATCATGCCGCCGGCCGCCGTGATCACCTGGCCGACCTTGCGGCGCTCCATCAGGGGCAGCGGGTCGGTGTCCCACGCCGTACGGCGCAGCAGCCAGACCACCACGACAACGATGGCGGCCAGGATGCCCAGCGTGGTCAGCGGGTTGGCGACGAAGGCCCGGAAGGCGTCGCTGCCCTTGCCGACCACGTCGCAGTAGACCGAGGCGGTACTGCTGCCGGCGATGTCACCACCGGGCATCTCGATGCTCACCGACCGCGCGTTCTTGGAGAAGCCCGAGAAGGGCTTGGTCCACCCGGCCTTGCGGTTGGGTCCGGTCGGTCCCTCATAGAACCGCTTGGGGCCGACCTCGCCCCAGTGGCCCTGATAACCGGTCCACGGGAACTCCACCAGCGCCGCCGCTGGGTCGGACGGGATGGTCCGCACGACGGGGCGGATGGCGTTGTGGTCACCGACGGTGGTGTCACAGCCGAAGCCGGTCTTGGCCGAGTTGCCCATGAAGACGCCGGGTGAGAACTGGTTGGCGTGGGAGCCCGCGGAGACATAGACGATCGGGTGGGTCTCATCCTCGAGCTGGAGCTTGCTGTCTCCCCAGGTCGCCTTCTCGGCGCCGTAGTGCTGGGAATAGACGGCGATGTCGGGGTCGATCCCGAGCTGGAGCGCCGTCGTGGCCGAGGAGGCCGCGAACTCGATCTGGATGCGTTCCCAGTCGGTCTCGTGCTTGTTGTTGTAGTCGTTGAACGCGTAGAAGAAGTAGTACTGGAGCGCGATCCGGTTGTTGACGCCCTTCTCGGTCGCCACGTGGGCATAGATGGTCGGGATCGACCCGAAGCCCTGGTCGTCGGCCCACCGCTCGTAGTCGCAGCCCGGGTCGAGCGGGTCGCCCGGCAGGTCCAAGGCATAGCCCGGCAGCCCCGCGCTGAGGTCATCGACACTGGGAGCGATCTTGACCAGGTCCTTCTGGGGCTTCCACGGCCCCCGCAGCGCGACCGTCGGGTTGTCGAACATGACGTCGACGTCGCCGGGGAGGAACGGCTCGCCCGGACCGCAGGCCGCCTTCTGCTGGACGAGCATGAGCACCGGGGCGTACTTCGCGGCCAGCGCCTGTTCGGCGCTCTCGTCGGTGCCGTCGTCATCGGCCATGGCCGGCGAGAGCGACCCGAAGAGGACGGCGAGCACCGCCGCCACCGTCGCCAGCACCAACGCCCCACCACGTCGCCTCATGGGCCTGTCCCCTCGTCCCCGCTTTGGATCGCCGTACGGCCCGGATCGGGGCTCAGATTCGCACAACGGCCCCACCCGCGGGAAGCGGTCCGAACCAGGCGGGCACGACGCTGC
>JAGQUE010000327.1 GCA_020438665.1 Nocardioidaceae bacterium
GAGCACGACGGGGTCTATGCCGCGGTGGCCTCCAAGGGCGGCGCTCCCGAGCACCCCGACTGGTTCCACAACTTCGTCGCCGACCCCCACGTCGACCTCCAGGACGGCGCCGACAAGGCGAGCTATGTCGCGCGCGTCGCGGAGGGCGAGGAGCGGGCCGAGTGGTGGGAGCGCGCGGTCGCGGCCTTCCCAACCTATGCCGACTACGCCACCAAGACCGACCGCGAGATCCCGGTCTTCCTGCTCGAGCGCGCCTGACCCTCGCGGCTGCGCCTCGACACTGACAAGCGGTGCGGGCCGATCGGCTACTGACGTGCGGGGGTCCGCGGCCCCACAATGTGCCGCGTGACCTCCGCTGATCTGCCCGTCGCGAGCGCCGCCGCGCGATCGCCGTTCACCGAGCCGACGATCAACCCGCCCGCCCGGTGGGTGGCGGCCATCGTGCTGCTCAACCTCGGCATCACCTCGGGCTGGTTCGGCCCGATCCAGGTGCTGCTCCTCGAGCAGGCCAAGGCGATCTCGCCGGACCACAAGGAGGCCATCGCCTCGGTGGTGCTGTTCAGCGGCGCCGCGGTGTCGACGGTCGCCAACCCGGTGTGGGGGGCGCTCTCGGACCGGACCCGGCTGCGGATGGGCCGCCGGCTGCCGTGGGCGATCGCCGGCGTGGTCGGCGGCGCGGTGTCCTTGCTGCTCATGTCGCAGGTGCAGTCCGTGTGGGCGATGGTGCTCGGCTGGTGTGGCGTGCAGGCGACGCTCAACATGGGCTACGCCGCCGTGACCGCGTCGGTGCCCGACCAGGTGCCGGTGCCCAAACGTGGCCTGATCGGCGGGCTCATCGCGGTCGCCGGCACGGTCGGCGTGCTGCTCGGCGTCCAGATCGCCGCCTGGACCGGGAGTATCGCCCAGGGCTACGTCGTCATCGCGATCGTCCTCGTCGTGCTGTCGCTGCCCTATCTGCTCGGCTCCCGTGACCTCGCCCTGCCCGAGGACTACCGGCCGCCGGCATTCCAGCTGGGCGCCTTCCTCAAGGGATTCTGGGTCTCCCCCCGCGACTACCCGGACTTCGCGTGGGCCTGGATCACCCGATTCCTGGTCAACCTCGGCAACTTCATCGCGCTGTCCTACTTCCTCTACTACCTCAGCGACGGGCTGGGCTTCTCCGACAAGGAGGCAGCGATCCGGTTCGGTGGCCTCACCACGATCTATGGCGTGACGATCGTGCTGACCGCCGTGCTGGTCGGCTGGTGGTCCGACCATGTCGGCCGGCGCAAGGTGTTCGTGATCTGGTCGGGCATCGTCGTCGCCGTGTCCGCCGCCATCCTGGCGCTGGCCCAGACCTGGCTGGCCGCGGTCGTGGCGGCCGGCGTACTCGGCGCCGGCTACGGCATCTACCAAGCCGTCGACTTCGCGCTCATCACCCAGGTGCTGCCCGGCGCGGAGGAGAGGGCCAAGGACCTGGGCGTCATCAACATCGCGGCCGCCCTGCCCCAGGTGGTCGCCCCCGCAGTCGTCGGCGTGATCATCACCGCCGCCAAGGCCCTCGACCTGCCGGTCGTCACCCGCGGCGACGGTTGGTCGGTGGGCTATGGGCTCGTCTATCTGGTGGCGTTCGTGGTGTCGCTGCTCGGCGCCGTGCTCGTCACCAAGATCAGGTCGGTGCGCTGACGTCGAGGACGCGTCAGGACGCGGCCTTGGCCGCCTCCTGCTGGGCCTCCTGCCGAGCCACCGCCGGGGAACGGAGCAGGTAGTAGAGCAGGAAGCTCAACACCAGGGCTGCGACCACGCCGATGTTGGCATAGGCCCAGGCGCCGTCCTTGCCGCCGAGCCCGAGCGGGCCGAGCAGGTAGCCCTGCCAGTTGTTCCACGACGCGTCCTCGGCGAACAGGTTGATCACCAGGCCCCACCCGAGGACCGAGGCGACGACCAGCGTCCCGATCGAGACCACGTCGACGGCGCCGTAGCGGCCGCGCGAGTCGAAGAGCGCCTCCTCGTCATAGTCGTGCTGGCGCAGCACGATGTCGGCGATCATGATCCCCGCCCACGACGCCAGCGGCACACCGAGCGTGATCAGGAAGCTCTGGAACGGGCCGAGGAAGCTCTCGCTGACGAAGACCACATAGATGGTGCCGAGGGTCAAGATGACCCCGTCGATGAACGCCGCGCTCGGCCGCGGGATCCGCAGGCCGAGAGAGAGCAGCGTCAGCCCGGAGGAATAGATGCCGAGCACCGCGCCGCTGACGAGCGCGAGGATCGCGCAGACCAGGAACGGGATGAGGTACCAGGTCGGCAGCAGGGTCGCGAGCGTGCCGATCGGGTCATAGGCGATGCCGTCGAGCAGGTCGCTGGACGAGCCCGCGAGCAGCAGGCCATAGAGGACCAGCAGCACCGGGGCGATGGCGCCGCCGAAGGTGTTCCAGAAGACGATCCCGGCCGAGGACGAGCTGCGGTGCTGGTAGCGCGACCAGTCCGCCGCGATGTTGATCCAGCCCAGCCCGAAACCTGTCATCACCATCGTGAGCGCGCCGATCGTCGCCTGGGTCGAGCCGGTGGGGATCGCCGACACGGTGCCCCAGTGGACGTCCTTGACGGTGAGGGCGATATAGCCGATCGTCACGATGCCGGTGATCCAGGTCAGCCACGACTGCATCCTCATGATCACGTGGTAGCCCGCCACGGACGCCGACACGATCAGGCCGGCCACCACGACGGCGGCGACGATCTTGGTCGTCGTACCGCCGCTCCAGCCGAGCTGCTCGAAGATCGCGGAGGTCGCCAGCACCGCCAGGATCGCCAGGAAGGTCTCCCAGCCGATCGAGACCAGCCACGAGATGACGCCGGGGACCTTTTGGCCGACCACGCCGAACGGAGCGCGGGAGAGGATCATCGTCGGCGCCGAGCCCCGCTTGCCGGCGATCGCGATGACGCCACAGAGCAGGAACGACACGACGATCCCGATGACGCCGACCATGACGCTCTGCCAGAACGAGATGCCGAACTGGAGGATGAAGCCGGCATAGCTCACCCCGAACACGGACACGTTCGCCGCGAACCACGGCCAGAACAGGTCGGCCGGGCGCGCGGTCCGCTCGCTCTCGTCGATGATCTCGATGCCGGTGGTCTCGACGCCGAGCCGTCGGGTCTCGGCGTACGTCGTGGTGTCGGTCACGCCCTCATCGTGCACCCGTCGGACCCGAAAGCCGAGCACCGCGAGTGGCCGGACGTCATCGGATCTGGTCGCTCGGGCAGCCAGCTGCTATGACGCCCGCCAGGAGGGGGCCGAGGGCGCGGGCGGTCGACTCGGCGGCCGTCACGACCTCGGTGGGGTCGATCCCCGTGTCGCTGCCCTCGATCGCGGTCACCACCGAGATCCCGAACAGGGCGAGCCCGGCCTCGCGGGCGGCGATGGCCTCGGGAACGGTGGACATCCCGACGAGGTCGGCGCCGACCCGGCGCAGCCACTCGGCCTCCGCGGCGGTGTTGTAGTGCGGCCCGCGCAGCTGGGCATAGACGCCCTCGGCGAGCGTCGGGTCCAGCTCCCGCGCCAGGGCGCGGAGAGCCGGCGACCAGGCATCGGTCAGGTCCACGAAGTGAGCGCCCTCGATCGGCGAGACCCCCGTGGCGTTGACGTGGTCGCTGACCACGATCGGCTGGCCGATGCGCCAGCCCGGCCGCAGCGAGCCGTTGGCGTTGGTGAGGACCGCCAGCCGACAGCCGAGGGCGGCCGCGGTGCGGATGCCGTGGACCACCGGCCGCGGGCCGTGCCCCTCATAGAGGTGGGTCCGCCCGGACAGCACCAGCACGCCGAGGCCGCTCAGGTCGAAGCCGAGGATCTCACCGCGATGCCCCTCGGCCACCGGCGCGACGAAGTGTGGCACGTCGCCGGTCACGACGCCCGCGAACGGCGCGACCCACGACTCGATCGCGGGTGCCCACCCGGAGCCCAGCACCAGCACGGCGTCGTACGACGGCCGGCCGGTCGCCTCCCGCAGCCACTCGGCGGCCTCCGCCGCGGCCTCGACGGGGTCGACGTCACTGTCCCGCATCGTCCCAGCATCCCAGCCCCAGACGTGAGAGCAACCACATCACGGCTCGCCGCCTGGCTCCGGTGCCAGGATGGAGGGCAGCACCTCGAGGAGGCGCGTGATGGCGCAGTTCACGGTGGAAGAGATCCCTGCGACCGTGGTTGTGACGGTCCGGCGGAAGGTCCCGATGGCCGAGCTGACCGACTTCTTCGGGTCCGCGTTCGGCCAGGTGATGGCGGCGGTGGCCCAGGCCGGCGGCAGTCCCGGCGGGCCGCCGTTCGGCTAGTACCACGGCGTGCCCACCGACACCGTCGACGTGTCGGCCGGCTTCCCGGTCATCGGTGACGTGCACACCCCCGACGGTGGGCTCAGGGTGCAGGAGCGGCCCGGTGGCCGTTGCGCCGTGGGCCTGCACGTCGGGCCCTACGACACCCTCGACGACACCTATCGGGAGCTCGACACGTTCCTCACCGAGCACGGGCTCACGCCCGCCGAGGAGATGTGGGAGGAATACCTCTCCCCGCCGGAGGGTGACCCGGCGGGCTGGCAGACCCGGGTGGTCCAGCCGCTCTCGTGAGGGTGGCCCTGGGAGGGCGGCCCTAGGCTGACGCCATGACGCTCGCTCGCACCACCGCCCGGATCGTCCTCGGCACGCTGATGGTCGGCGCCGGGATCACCCACCTGACCGTGGCCCGCGAAGAGTTCCAGGCCCAGGTGCCGAGCTGGTTCCCGATCGACGAGGACCTCACCGTGCTCGCCTCGGGCGCCGTCGAGATCGGGCTGGGCGCGGCGTTCGTGGCACTGCCGCGCAAGAAGCGGCTCGTGGGCGGCCTGCTCGCCGCGTTCTTCGTCGCGATCTTCCCCGGCAACATCGCTCAATACACCGAGCACGTCGACGCCTTCGGCCTGACCACCGACCGGGCCCGCTTCGTCCGGCTGTTCTTCCAGCCGGTGCTGGTGTTGTGGGCGCTGTTCGGCGGGGGCTTCCTCGGCCGGCGTCGCTCCGCCGACGCCGGCCCGCCCGCAGACCCCACAGCCTGACGCGGCAGCGAGGCCCGGCGGGTCAGCCCCGGGCGATCGACACGGCCAGGTCGACCAGGTGGCCGAGCCGGGCCAGCTCGGAGTCGAGGAACGCCGGTCCGCCCGTGCGCGCCAGCACCACGATCTCGTCGTCGTCGAGCGGCGCCCCGCAGAACAGGGTCTCCTCGTCGTCGGTCTCGAGTCGGGCAGCCTGCGCCAGCTGACGCCACGGGATGTCGGCGGGGGCGGCCTCGGTGGCGGTGACGACCTCGACACCGTCCTCGCCGCGTCGCACGCGAGCGGCCCAGTCGACGCGGAACGCCACCGGCAGCATCCCGGGGAGCCGCTCGAGCGCCTCCCCGCGGTGGCGGGTCAGCTCCTCGACGACCTCGAGGTCGAGGAAGAGGTTGCCCCCCGCGGCATAGCGGCTGATCCAGACGACGCGGACGCCGTCGAGGGCGTTGCAGGCCGACACCACCGAGTCCGGCATGGCGCCCGGCGCCATCTCGAGGAGCACGTCGTCGACGGCCGTGCCGTCGCTGCGGTGCTCAACGATCTCGATCGCCTCGATGTCACCGCCACCGACGCCGATCGCCGTGGCGACGCGCCCCAGCGAACCCGGGATGTCGGGCAGCTCCACGCGCATGAGCAAGGGCATGCCCCGAGGCTAACGGCCCGATGTTGCGCGATTGTTTCCCGTTCACCACGCGTCGGGCTCGCCGATCAGCGCGCGAGGCGCTGGCGCAGCCCGGAGGCACGCTGGGCCCGACGGGTGACCGCGGCGCGAACGGTGGCCTCGGTGCCGACGACGCGGACCTTGTCCTGGGCGCGGGTGATGGCGGTATAGAACAGCTCGCGCGACAACAGCCGCGAGTCCTCCGGGGGCAACAGCACGGTGACCTCGGCGGCCTGGCTGCCCTGGCTCTTGTGCACGGTCATCGCGTGCAGCGTCTCGACCTGCGCCAGCCGCGACGTCGCGAACGACAGCGGCGAGCCGACGGCCGCGACCACCGCACGCAGCCCCTGCGGGGCGCTCTGGTCGCGGACGACGACGCCGGTGTCACCGTTGAACAGGCCGAGGCCATAGTCGTTCTCGGTGACCAGCAGCGGGCGCCCGACGTACCACTCCCGGCCCCAGGCGGCACCGACAGGCGTGCCGATCGCCTCGCCGAGCCAGCGCTCGACCTGACGGTTCCAGTGGGCCGCGCCGAACGGTCCTTCCCGGTGGGCGCACAGCAGCCGGTGGCGGTCCATCGCGGCGACCGCGGCGGCACCGTCGCCGGTCTCGGCCGCGGCCCGGACCGCCACCGCCGCCTCGAGCGCCACCCCGCGGACCAGGTCGGCGGCCCGGGGGTCGTCGGCGTCGACGAGCTCGATCTCGGAGCCGCCCTCGACCAGCAGCGACCACGCCGTGTCGTCGTCCCCGTCCCGTACGGCGGCCGCGAGCGCGCCGATCCGGGCCCCGAAGCGGTGGGAGGTGCGCAACGCGACAACCGCGTCCGGATCGCGCGCCCCGAGTCCGGCGACCAGGTCGGCGAGCACGGCGCCGGCCTCCACCGAGGCGAGCTGGTCGGGGTCACCGACAAGCACCAGCCGAGCGTCGGGCCGGACCGCCTCGACGAGCCGGGCCATCATCGTGAGCGAGACCATGGACGTCTCGTCGACGACGACGATGTCGTGGGAGAGCCGGTTGGTGCGGTGGTGGCGGAAGCGGGTGCGCGAGTCGGGCCGCGACCCGAGCAGTCGATGGAGCGTGGCGGCCTGGAGGGTCCCGAGCCGCGCGCGATCCTCGGCGGGGAGCGTGGCCGCGGCCGCGGCGACCGCCTCCTGCAGCCGGGCCGCGGCCTTGCCTGTCGGCGCGGTCAGCGCGACGCGGGGCGGTCGCTCGGTCGGGGCCTGCTCGGCCAGCAGGGCGAGCAGTCCCGCGACGGCGGTGGTCTTGCCGGTGCCCGGTCCGCCGGTGAGCACGGTCGTCCATCGCCGTGCTGCGGCGCGAGCGGCGTCGCGCTGTTCGGCATAGCCGTCGGGGAAGATCCGGGCCACCCCGTCGTCGAGCACGGCCGCATCGACGTGCGGCGCCGGCTGGGCGGCCCGAGCGACCAGGTCGTCGCGGACCTGACCCTCCTCACGCCAGTAGCGGTCGAGGTAGAGCAGGCCCCCCTCGACCCGGGTCACCGAGGCGCTGGTGAACGCGCTCGCGGCCACCCGGTCGAGCCAGCCGTCCAGGGTCGGCCAGGGCAACGCCGCCTCGTCCTCACCGAGGCTCTCGGCGCCGACGACCTCAGCGAGGTCGACACAGACCGAGCCGCGGCGTACGGCGCGCACCGCCAGCGCCACGGCGAGCCGCACGGCCTCGTCGGCCTCGCCGACCATCGCGGCGAGGCGACCGGCGACGTGGACGTCGGCGGCCTCGAGGACACCGGCCGCGTTGAAGGTGGCCAGCAGACCGGCCGCGGACCGCGCCAGCCGCCGGTCGTGGCCGTCGTCGACGGTGAAGCGCTCGGTCATCGCCCCACCTCGGCGGCCGGCTGGGCGGCGAGCAGGTCGGAGACGCCGACGACGAACGCGGCGGGCGGCGACCACGAGAACACCCCGGCAGGATGGCCGTCGACGACCGGCGTCCCCGGGCCGCACATGCCGCGCAGATAGAGATAGAGGACGCCTCCGAGGTGACGCTCGGGCGCATAGCCCGGGAGCCGCCAGCGCAGGTAGCGGTGGAGCACGACCGAATAGAGGGTCGCCTGGAGCGGGTAGTGGGAGTGGAGCATCGCCTCGCTGAGGCGCGGGGCGGCATAGTCGGCCGCGGTCGGCGGACGCCCCGGCTCACCGAGCAGGTTGGTCTTGTAGTCGGCGACCACGAACCGCGGGCCGTCGCCCCCGGGAACGCGCAGCACCACATCGATCGAGCCGGACAGATAGCCCCGCAGCCGCTGGTCACCGAGCGCGGGCTGGCCGAGCCGGTCGACATAGGGCGCGAGCGGGTCGTCGGCCGGGAGCAGCCGGCGCCAGACATCGGCCAGCTCACGCAGGCGCAGGTCGGCGACGGTGCCGCGCACGTCGCCGCCGGCCAACGGGAACTCGAAGTCCAGCTCGCACAGCCGGTCGGCCCGACCGAGGTGACGCAACGTGAGCCCGGGGGCCAGCGGCCCCAGTGGGGTGTCGTGGAGCGGCAGGAGCGCCTCGGCCAGGACCTCGGCAGGCGCGGCGACCGGCCACCAGCGCTGCTCCTCGGTCACCCGCTCGATGAGCTCGGCCCGCAGGTCGACGGCCTGGGGGTCGGCGTTCTCGAGGACCGCGTGGACCAGGCTTCCGAACGCCGCACCAGCGGGGAGCTCGGCCATCGGCGAGACCAGGTCGGCGCCCGGCTTGTCGGCCAGGTCACCGGGCTCGTCGGGGATGGCGAGCTCGTCGTCGACGGTGTCGGGCTCGTCCTCGAGCGGGGTCACCTCTGGCTCGCTGGCGACGTCGGGGCCGGACTCCTCGACGCGGATCAGGCCGGAATAGGAGGTCCGGCGCCACTCGGTGTCGATGGGCCTGTCGAAACGGCGGCGGGCCAGGCCGGCGGGCGGCTCGGGCGGCGACGCGGGGACCGGCTCGACGACGACCGACTCCTCGACGGCGGGCCCACCCAGCTCGTGGATCAGCCCCAGCACGCGGGCGGCGTAGTCGTCGTCGCGCAGACCCTGGCGGTCGGGCACCCGCTGGTCGCCGGGCTGGCGGCCGAACAGGATGCGGTGGAGGCCACCGTGGGCGGTGTTGGCCGTGGGAGCCCACCAGCAGACGACCTGGGACTGGGCGCGCGTGAGCGCGACATAGAGCTCGCGCAGCTCCTCGCCGGCCTCCTCGGCCTGGTGCTTGTCGACGTGTTCGGACCAGGCCCGGCCCGCTCCGGAGACATCGAGCGTGCGGGTGCCGTCGGTGTCGTGGAAGAGCGCGGCGTCGACGGGGAAGACATACTTCTCGAACGCGAAGGGCAGATAGACGATCGGGTATTGCAGGCCCTTGCTGGCATGGACGGTGACGATCTGCACCGCCGCGGCGTCACTGTCGAGCCGGCGGGTCCGCTCGGTCGTCGGCGCATTGCGGACGCGCTCCTCACGGAACCACTGGAGGAGCGCGGTCAGCCCCAGCTTGTCGCGGGTGGCGACCTCGTGGAGCAGCTGACCGACGTGGCGCAGGTCGGTGAGCAGCCGGTCGCCGTCGGTGCGGCGCAGCACCCGCGCCGTGAGGCCGCGCTCCTCGGCGGCCTCGCCGAGAGCGGCGACGCCACGGCTGCGGAGCAGGAGCGCCCAGCCCCGCAAGGCGTCGGCGACCCGGTCGGTGAGGGGGTCGCCCTCGGTGACGAGGCTGGTGGTGGTCTCACCGAAGAACGACGTGATCGCCGCGGCACGGACGCGCGCCCCTCGATGGGGTTGGTCGAGGGCCTCGAGGAGGGCCAGCCACTCGTCGGCCGCCGGGGTGAGCAGGACGTGACCACCGCCGGCAACGACTGACGCCACCCCCAGGGCGGCGAGCTGCTCCTGGACGAGCCGGCCGTGCTCGCGCCGGGCCACGAGCACGGCGACGTCGCGCGCCTCGAGTGGCCGACCCGCGAACGTGGCACCGGACGTCAGGGTCTCGGCGATGTCGGCGGCGCAGTCGGCGGCGATGTGGGCGCGGGCCTTGTCGGCATAGATCTCGCCCTGGCGCGACAGCCGGAACCCGTCGCGGCGTACGGCGCGCAGCCGGAACGGCTCGGGGTGGGGCAGGCCCGCGAGCCGGGTGCCGGCGTTGGCTGCGGTGACCTCGCGGACGACGATGTCGTCGTCGCCGAGCGCCGCCCCCTGGAGGACGACCTGGAGGCACTCGACGAGCGCCTCGTCGCTGCGCCAGTTGGTGCCGAGGGTCGCGCGGCTGGTGGCCGTGCGTGCGGCGGTGAGATAGGTGACCACGTCGCCACCGCGGAAGGCATAGATCGCCTGCTTGGGGTCGCCGATGAGGACGACGGTCGCGTGACCGGTGAAGGCGCGGTCGATGACCTGCCACTGCACCGGGTCGGTGTCTTGGAACTCGTCGACGAGCACCAGCCGCCAGCGGTCGCGCATCCGCTGTCGGGCCGGCGCGTCGGGCCGCTCGAGCGCGTCGGCGAGCCGGCTCAACAGGTCGTCATAGCTGAGGATCCCGAGTCGACGCTTGCGGTGCTCGATCTCGTCGCGGCAGGCGTGGGCGAACGCGACCCGCTGGGCGGCCGGCGACGCGGGGTCGGCCTCGGCGTCGACGAGCCGGGCCTGGGGGTCGCCGATGGCGCGGTAGGCCAGCGTCAGCGCGTCGCCGCGGTTGAACGGCGGCCGCCCTGCCAGCTGGCCGAACCGCTGGAGGTAGAGGTCGTCGACGACCTCGACCACGAGCTCGTCGAGGTTGTCGACGAGGGTCACGCCCGGGTCGGTGTCACCGGCGACGCCGAGGGAGCGCAGCACCAGCTGGCAGAACTGGTGGGTCGTGGCGATCGTGGCCCCGTCGAAGGAGGCCAGCGCCTCGCGCAGCCGGTGGCTGCGCCGCTGGAGCTCCGCGTCGTCGGCGTCGAGCAGCATGGCGATCAGGTCGCTCGGCTCGTCGGGGGCGCCCCGGGTGAGCGCGCGCTCGGCCTCGACGAGCTGGCCTCGCACGCGCTCGCGCAGCTCCTGGCTGGCGGCCCGGCCGAAGGTGATGACGAGCATCTCCTCGAGGCGGGCGTGTCCTTCGGCGACATAGCGCGTCACCAGCCCGGCGACGGTGAACGTCTTGCCGGTGCCGGCGCTGGCCTCGAGGAGGGTGGTGCCGGTGGGCAGCGGCCCGCAGACGTCGAAGGTCTCCATGGGGGCCGGGGGGACGGGGAGGTCGCTCATCACCAGCTCCCCTGCTCGGCGTCGAACAGCGGGCCCCACAGCCGCAGGGCGAGCGCTCCGAACCGGCTCGCTTCGCCGGGCACCGCCTCACCCGCAAGCGGCGGGGCGTCGGTCGCAGGGAGCGGAGCCCGTGGTCCCCAGACCCGGATGTGGGCGGCGTCGGAGCACTCCCCGGGGAAGCGCCCGTCGTCCCAGTCGAAACCGGCTCGGCGGCGCGCCTCGGCCACGGTGGCGTCGGTGCGCCGCCACTTGGCATAGGTGAACGACGCCTTGACGGGGAGCGGTAGCGGGCCGGCCAGGCCGCGGTCACGCAGGTCGACCAGGCTGCGGAGCGTCTCGCGGGCGGCGTAGTCGCCGATGGGCCCGAGGAGCGAGGTGGCGTGGGTGTCGTGGGACCGGGAGTTGGTCGGCCGGCCGATGGTGTGGGCGGTCCAGTTGTGGTCGGGGTCGGCGGCACTCAGGGCCAGGAGAAGCAGCCAGGACTGGAGCCGGTGGGTGGCACCGAGCCGCGAGTAGGAGACCCGGGCGAGCCGGTCGCCATAGACCCCGGGGACGGTGCCGCGCAGCCACCGGCCGTCGCCGAGGTCGACGTCGATGTCGACGGCGGTGGCCTCGCGCGTGCGCAGCGCCAGGGTCGCGCGCGCGAGCGGCACGGCCCTGTCCACGAGGTCGCCGAGCATGCGCCAGCCCAGTCGTCCCGGCGGCAGCACTCCACGGCGCCACTCCTGTTCGCGGGCCCGGCCCGGATCGACCCCGGCCAGCAGGTCGGTGAGCACCCGGTCGCCCACGCCCCACTGGGCCAGCTGGTCGATCTCGACGGGCAGGCCGTCGGCGACGAGCTCCTCCTCGGCGGGCAGCGCCAGGTCGAGCCGGCCACGCAGGAAGCCCCTGACGGGGTGTCTGAGGAACGCCGCCAGGTCGTCGAGCGCGACGTCGCCGGGCGGCAGCTGCGGGAGGGCGTCGGGGAGGAAGGGCGCGGGCGGGGTGCGTGGCCCGACGCTGGCCAGGGCCCCGGCCAGCGCGGTCGGGTCGAAGCTGAACGGCTGGTCGGGCACGAGCGCCCCGGGCGTCACGTTGAGCGGGTCGAAGGGCTGGAGCGGGTGGTGGGTGACCACGTCCTCGCGGAGAGGGACGGCGCCGGGTGGGGTGGCGGTGTCGTCGAGGGCGTCGAGCAGCTCGCCGAGGGGTACGGCGGGTGGCCGGCGCTGCCCGGAGTAGGCGTCGGCCCCGGCATAGGTGACGACCAGGGTCTCGGTGGCGGCGAGGACCGCGTCGAGGAGCAGCTGGCGGTCCTCGCTGCGCAGGTCGCGCTCCCCGGTCATCGGGTCGCGGGCGAGCAGGTCGTCGCCGTCGGTGATCCCGATCCGGGGGAAGACGCCGTCGTCGAGCCCCAGCAGGCACACGACCCGGTGGGGCACCGACCGCATCGGCACCATGGTGCAGACGGTGAGGGTGCCGGTGCGGAAGTTGGCCCGGGTGGGTCGGCCGGCTAGGCGCTGACCGAGGAGCGCGCGGACGTCGGGCAGCCGCAGCAGGTCGTGGGGGTGGCCCGCTCCAGCGGAGCCCGAGGACTGCGCGGACTCCGCAGCGATCCTCGACAGCTCGCGCTGCACCTGGCCGGCCTGCCAGGCATCGTCGCTGCTGACGTCGGTCAGCGTGGTCACCCCGTCACCGAGCGCCTCGAGCCAGTGGGCGAGCGGGTGGCTGCCGACCAGCCGATCGGTCACGGTGACCAGGCGGTCGACATATTCGGCCAGCCGTCCGACGAGGTCGACCTGGCCGCTGCCGACGTCGTCGATGGGCAGCGTCTTGTCGATCCACGTTCCGGCATCGGCCGACATCGTCACGCCGGCCAGGAGCCGATCGACGCCGAAGCTCCAGGTGTTCTGGACGAAGTCGTCGAGGCCGAAGTCGCGGCGGTGCTCGGCGTCGAAGCCCCAGCGCACTCCCGACTCACCGACCCAGGTGGCGAGCTGGTCGAGGTCGTCGTCGGTGAAGCGGAAGCGGCGGCGCACGGGTTCGGCATGAGCGAGGTCGAGGACCTGGCTCGCCGGCGCCCGGCCGCCGGCCAGGTTGAGCAGCCGACCGGCCACCGACAGCAGCGGGTTGGTCTGGTGGAGGGCTCGGTCGGCCAGCCTGACCCTCAGCTGGTGGGCCGGATGGCCGTCGTCACCGACGACGTCGGCGAGACCGAAGGACGCCTGGACGAGCGGCGCATAGGCCTCGATGTCGGGGCACATCACCAGGATGTCGCGGGGCTCGAGCGTCGGGTCGGCCGCCAGCAGCCCGAGCAGCACCTCGCGCAGCACCTCCACCTGGCGGGCCGGGCCGTGGCAGGCGTGCACCTGGAGCGACCGGTCGGCCGGGGTCCAGTGACGGGTCGCCCGAGCGCCCGTTGCCACGCCGGTGGTGTTGGCGGCCAGGTCGGCCTGGAGCCAGCCGAGCAGCGTCGGGGCACCGTCGGTCACCGGGGCGACGGACTCGGAGCCGGTCGTCGCCGCCGCCAGCGTGCGCTGGAGCTCGCGGACGTCGCGCCCGAGTGAGACCAGAAGCGGGTGGCGGGCCCCTTCGAAGCTGCGGTCCGCGGCGCGAGGCACGGGCCCTTCGGCCGCCTGGGGCGCCAGCGCGTCCCACAGCACCGCGGACGGGTGGGGCAGCCAGAGGTGGACGTCACGATGCTCACCGAGCGCAGCCAGGAGCCGGACCTCCGTGGCGGCGATCCGGGTGTGGCCGAACAGCGAGATCCGGTCGGGGAGGTCGAACGACGCCGGATCGTCACGCAGCCGGGCCAGCGTCTCGCGGTGCCGCTGGTCGGGGGCGGGCACACCGACCTCGGCGACCACCCGGCGCCACAGGGACGGCTGCCAGGCGAGGTCGGCGGGGACCGGGTTGCCGCAGCCGTCCTCGTCGCGTCCGGCGCTCCAGGCCTCGAGAACGCCGAGCCGCTGGACGGCGTAGGACGCGAAGAGCCCTGCCGCCCGCCGGGCCACGGCGAAGCGCCGCCCCACCCGCAGGTCGGCCTCGCCGTCGGAGAGCCCATGGCCCAGGTGAAGCGCCAGCGGCGCGGCCCACGGCTCGTCCAGCGACGCGTCGACCACGGCGAGCACGGGCCAGGCCAGCGCGTCCGGCGACCACGGGTCGTCGTCGCGTGACCCGGTGACCTCGGCGACGAGCGACCATGGCGTCCGGAAGTCGACCCCCGCGCAGACGCCGTCGCTGCCACCGCCGGAGCGCCCGAGGGTGTGGGAGAGCCGCTGGGACAGCCACCGCTCCATCCCCCGCGCCGGCACCACGACCACCTCGGTGGCGAACGGGTCGGGCAGCGGCGCCGTCAACAACCCGGCCAGACCGTCGGCCAGCACATCCGCCCGGTGCGCGCGATGCAGATGGAGGCCCACACCCGGAACCCTAGAGCGCCGTGCCGACACGCAGTAGCCGCGCCGGGTTGCCCCGGCTCCCGGGGCTGCGGTGTGGCCCGACTCGGCAGGAGGTCAGTCCCCGGACGCGCAGCTCGCGTCTGATCGATGGCCCCCGATCAGACGTAGGTCACCGCGTCGGGCGCGGGGTCGCGACCCAGCGCCTCGGCGACGAGCAGGTCGAGCAGGGCGGGGTAGGGCAGCCCGTCGGCGGCGAACATCGTGGGCACCTGGGAGTGGGCGGTCATGCCGGGCATCGTGTTGACCTCGTTG
>JAGQUE010000328.1 GCA_020438665.1 Nocardioidaceae bacterium
CGACCGAGCGCCACGGCCGAGGCCGAGCGTCGGGTCGTCGCGCCCAGCTCGCGGCCGGCCGCGTCGAGGCTGTCGAGCGCGCGGGCGTCGGCGCCCCAGAGCACGAGGTCGCGGGCGCTGCGGACGATCTCCTCGACCCGGGCGGACAGCGCCGCGCGGCGGCGGACGAACGCCGGCTCCGCCGCGGCGACCCACCGCCACGTCACCAGCCCGCCCAGCGCGCTGAACGCGCTTGAGAGGAGGATGACGAGTCCACCGCGGAGGTCCAGGGCCGTCGCCAGCGCGACGGCCATCAGGCCGACGATGAGGGCGGTCCACAGGGGCTGGCGCACGCGCAGCTGGCGGTCGACGAGGGAGTCCACGTCGTCGACGACCGAGGTGAGGACGTCGCCGCGCCTGGAGCCGAGCTTGCCGGGGACGAGCGGCACGATGGCGTCATAGACCTGCGCTCGCCGTTCGGCAAGCAGTCGCAGGGCCGCATCGTGGGACACGATCCGCTCGGCATAGCGCAGCACCGGCCGCCCCAGGCCGAAGGTGCGGACCGCCACGATCGCCACCATCAGATAGAGCACCGGCGGCTGTTCCGACGCCCGCGTGATCAGCCAGCTCGCCGTCGCCGTCAGCGCCACCCCGGACGCCACCGACATCGCCCCGAGGAAGGTGCCCATCCGTGCCCCGGCCCACCATGCCGTCCCTGTGTCCTGCGCAGGCGTGCCTGCCACAGGCTCTTCTCGCCGAGCCGTCACGTCGTGTGACGACGCGATGGCTTGGGGGCGCCGAGTCGTCACCGGCTGTGACGACTCGGCGGCGGAGGGGGATGGAGCAACGAGGGTGACGACGTGGTCGGCGGCGTCGACGACGGCAGGGCGGTGGGCCACGACGATGACGCAGGAGGTGCGGCTCAGCGTGCGGAGGGTGTCGAGGAGGACCGCCTCGGTGGTGGCGTCGAGATGGGCGGTCGGTTCGTCGAGGAAGACATAGGGCCGTTCCGCCAGCACCACGCGGGCCAGCGCCAGACGCGCCCGCTGGCCGGCCGAGAGCCCGGCGCCGTCGTCGCCGAGCTCGGTGTCGAGCCCCTCGGGCAGCGTGCGTACGACGCCCGCCAGCGCGACGCCCTCGAGGGCGACCCACAGCTGCTCGTCGGTGGCGTCGGGCCGCCCGAGGCGCAGGTTGTCGGCGAGCGTGCCGGCCACGAGCCAGGGACGCTGGGGCGACCAGGAGACGCTGGCGCGCCAGCGATCGCGGTCGAGCTCGACGAGGGCGTGGTCACCCACGCAGACCCGGCCCGACTCGGGCGTCAGCTCGTCGAGCAGCACCGCCAGCAGCGTGGACTTGCCGCTGCCGGAGGGCCCGACGACCGCGGTGAGCCCGGGGGAGGGGAAGGTCGCTGTCAGGGCGTCGATGGCGGCGACGTCGCGGTCGGGATAGCGGATCGTCAGGTCGGCGACCGCGAGCGAGGCACCCGGCGCCGGGATCGCCGCGCCACCCGCACCGCCCGGCTGGGAGCCGTCGCCCAGCAGGGTGCTCGCCTGCTCGAAGGCGGCGGTGCCCTCGGCGGCGGAGTGGAACTCGGCGCCGACGCGCCGCAGTGGCCAATAGGCCTCCGGCGCGAGCAGCAGGACCACCATCGCGGTCCAGAAGTCGACGTGACCGGCGGCCAGGCGCAGGCCGACGTTGACCGCGACGAGCGCCACGGAGATGGTGGCGATCAGCTCGAGCGCCCCGGAGGACAAGAACGCGAGCTTGAGGGTCTCGATGGTCGCCTCGCGGTAGCGGTCGGTGATCCGTCGGATCGACGCCGCCTGGGCGCCGGCGCGGCGGAACGCGACCAGCGTTGGCAGGCCGCGGACCACGTCGAGGAAGTGTCCCGAGAGGGTCGAGAGCAGTTTCCACTGCTTGTCGGCGCGTTCCTGGGTGGCATGGCCGATGAGGATCGCGAAGACGGGCACCAGCGGCAGCGTCAGCAGCACGATCAGGCCGCTGAGCCAGTCCAGCCACCAGATCGCGAGCAGGGTCGCACCCGGCAGCACGGTCGCCATCACGAGGGTGGGCAGGTAGCGCGTCAGGTAGGGCTCGATGGCGGTCATGCCACGGGTCGCCAGCAGCGTCAGCTCACCGCTGCGGTGGCGGGAGAGCTCCTGAGCCTCGAGGTCGAGCGTGGCGCGAAGCAGCCGGTGGCGCAGCGCGAGCGAGACCTGGCTGGCCGCGATCGCGGAGGCGACGTCGACGGCGTACGCCGCGGCGGCGCGCGCGACGGTGATGCCGACCAGCCACCAGGCCGCCGGGTGCCAGTCGGCGCCCTCCACCAGCCGCACCAGCACGGTGCCGATGGCGAAGGCCTGGGCGACGGTCAACAAGCCGCCCAGCGTGCCTCCGGCCAGCACCCCGAGCAGGGCTCGGGTTGCTGGCCGGAGGTGTGTCAGGACTCGCGGATCCAGGGGCCTCATCAGGCCTTAACGGTATCCGTAATCGGGTCGGGGATGTGAGCCACGGTCAGCCTCTTGCGGAACACCCAGTAGGTCCACGACTGGTAGATCAGGACGATCGGGGTGAAGATGACCGCCACGATCGTCATCACGACCAGGGTGTGGTGCGAGGACGACGCGTTGGCCGCGGTGAGGGAGAACGCCGGGTCCGTCGTCGACGGCAGCACGTTCGGGAACAGCGCCCAGAACAGGCCCGCGATGGCGAACACGATGGTCACGAACGTGCCGACGAAGGCCCAGCCGTCGCGGGCCTTGGTGGCCATGAAGATGCCTCCGAGGAGGGCGGCCGCGGCGATCACGAAGAACAGCAGCGGGCCGACCTTGAAGTCGATCTTGACCAGCGTCCAGAGCAGGAAGATGACGGCCAGGACGGCGGTCACCAGACCCAGCTTGATCGACAGCGCCCGGGCACGACC
>JAGQUE010000329.1:0-1271 GCA_020438665.1 Nocardioidaceae bacterium
CAACTCACCGTCGATGACCTTCAGGAGTTCGCCGCGGCCTGCCGGGAACGCGAGCACGCGACGGGGATCTCGCATCGCCACTACTTCTCGGCGATCAGTATGGCGCACATGGTGCTGTTCCATCTCGGCGTCCTCGATTCCCCGCCCCGCACCGGCGGCCCGGTCCCTTACGAGGAGCGGCTCGCCGAGGTCTCCGTGCCGTTGCGGGCGGAGCTGGTCGGCTATCTGGAACGAAAGCGCGCGACCTGCGACCGCAAGACGGTCTCGGCGATGGCGACCCGGCTGAAGCACTTCGGGGTGTTCCTCACCGACACCGACCCGACACTCACGTCGGTGAGGGATCTGGATCGGCGACGTCACGTCGAACCGTTCCTCGCGTCGCTGGTCGACGCGGTCAGTGACAAGGACGGCGCCCCGATCAGCATCGGGGACCGCAACCGGCGGGTCGTCGCGGTCGCGACGTTCCTGCGCGACATCACCGAATGGGGCTGGGACGCCGCGCCACCGCGGAAGGTGCTGTTCCGCGACGACATCCCCAAGCTCCCGCAGGTGTTGCCCCGCTACCTCCCCATCGATGCCGACCGGCGACTCGCCGCCGCTTTGACCGAGCATCCCGACAACGAGCTGGCCGCGCTGGCGCTGCGGCTGCAACGCGCCTGCGGGCTGCGGATCGGGGAACTGCTCGACCTCGAGCTGGACTGCGTTCACGAGCTCGATGGGAACGGGGCATGGCTGAAGGTCCCGCTCGGCAAGCTCGCCACCGAACGCATGGTCCCTCTCGATCCCGAGACTCTTGAGGTGATCGACAAGGTCACCCAGATCCGTTCCCATGGCAGACCACTCCCGCACCCCCGCTACCGGCGACCCGCGCAGTTCCTGTTCACCTACCTCGGCCGCAGACTCACCCAGCAAGGCGTCCGCCGCGAGCTCGATCACGCCACCGAGGTCGCCGGGCTCGGGCACGTCACTTCACACCAGCTGCGACACACCTACGCGACCGCGCTGGTCAACGCCGGTGTCTCCCTGCAAGCACTCATGGCACTCCTTGGCCACCAGTCCGCGGAGATGAGCCTGCGCTACGGGCGCCTGTTCGACCACACCGTCCGCACCGAATACGAACGTGCCCTCGACCTCGCGAAACAGAACACCACCACCGCCGCTGCCGGAGACACCGGCGGTCGCACCCAGCTGCCGCTCACGGCCATCACCGGCGGACGCGACTGGAAAGACGCCCCGCTGCTGAAGTCCCGCATGGCCGGCGGGTTCTGCCT
>JAGQUE010000329.1:1299-1700 GCA_020438665.1 Nocardioidaceae bacterium
TACGCGAACATCTGCGAGCACTGCCCGTCCTACCGGTCCGAACCCTCCTCGCTGCCGATCCTCGCCGCACAACGCGTCGACGCCGACGCTCTCGCCCGCGACGCGGAACAACGAGGATGGATCGACGAGGCAGAACGCCACCACAAGCTCATCGCCCGCCTCGACGCACTCATCGCCGACACGGAGACACAAACCGGATGACCAGCACCACGCTGAACCAGATCGAACGAGCCTGCGCCGACCTCGCCCGAAACGGCCACGCCATCACTATTGCCGCGGTCGCCGAGCACGCCGGGATCTCCCGGTCCACGATCTACCGCAACCCCACACTCCGCGCCATCATCGAGCACCACCAGCAAACCACCCCGGACGGCAGCATCACCGCGATCACCGACGAACTC
>JAGQUE010000329.1:1782-1953 GCA_020438665.1 Nocardioidaceae bacterium
GCGACTGACCGCATTACCCGGCCAAACCCAGCACCAAGGCCGATTAGCCGGATAATGTTACGACAATGCGTGGGCCGAGTCCTTCAACGCCACGTTGAAAGTGGAACGGGTCAACCGGACCGTTTACCCGACCCGTGAACGTGCCATCGCGGACGTGACACGATGGATCGA